>NZ_CP049057.1:3207500-3388965 GCF_011044175.1 Rasiella rasia | reverse complement strand
AGAACATCTCCAAATTCTTGTTCCATTTTTTCAGGGTTATTGGTGTCTATTTCGTGTTGTAGCTCTTCTAACTCCTCTTGAAGTTTTTCAAAAACCTGTTGTGGTTCTTCCCAATCGAAGCCTACACCAGCAACTTTATCTTGTATTCTATTAGCCTTTACCAGAGCAGGCAGTGACTTGGGGACACCTTCTAAAACACTACTTTTTCCTTCTTTGAGCTTTAAGTTTTCCCAATTTTGTTTTACTTCTTCTTCGTTTTCCACGCTAATATCTCCATAAATATGTGGATGACGAGAAATTAGTTTGTCACATATTTCATTTGCCACATCTGCCATGTCAAAAGCCTGAGTTTCGCTTCCTATTTTAGCGTAAAACACAATGTGTAGGAGTAAATCACCTAGTTCTTTCTTTACTTCTGAAAGATCATTCTCTAAAATTGCATCGCCTAATTCGTAGGTTTCTTCTATGGTAAGGTGCCTAAGCGTTTCCATAGTTTGTTTTTTATCCCATGGGCATTTTAAGCGTAGTTCATCCATGATGGTTAGCAACCTATCAAAAGCTTCAAGTTGTTGTTTTCTGGTGTTCATACCCTGTAAAAATAAAAATTCATCTCCTACAACGTAGCAAATGAATTTTTAGTTATCAATTTATTATGCACTACCCCTATTCTTCTTCTGAGGCTGCTGTTTCATCTTCTTCGGTTTCAGAAAAATCTGTGATTCCATTTTTTTGTAGTAAGTTATACCATTGTACTACTTTCTTAATATCACTTGCATACACGCGATCTTCATCGTAGTCTGGTAATACTTCAAAGAAAAATTCTTCTAACGCTACTTTATCAACTTTATGGTTTATGGTTGGACCGCCGTTTTCTTTTTCAGCAATTTTACTGAAAATTTCACGCAATGGAACTTCTTCGGTAAGTGTGTATATAGCGATTTCGCTCAATAAGCTTACATTATCTCTCGCGCCTACGCTTATTTTACGCCCGTCTAAGAGTGATTCTGCTACGAAACCACTTCGGGTTTGAGTTTTTAATTGGTACAGTCCTGGTTTTCCTGAAATGGAAAGAATTTTTTCTAAGCTCATAAATTAGGTATGCGATTATAAAGTTTAACTTTTCAAAATAAAGCTGCAAAGATGCGGGCTTTGGTTATTTCGTGCAAGCACGTTAACGTTTCTTTTTAGCATTTGGAAATTTCATACGATACGATACGTCTATTTTCCCTTTTGAAATATTAGCTAGTTTAGTTTTTAGCAAACGTTTTTTTAATACTGAAAGTTTATCGGTGAACAAAATCCCTTCAATATGGTCGTATTCGTGCTGTATGATACGAGCAACTATACCGTCGAAGGTATCGGTGTGTTTTACGAAATTTTCATCGTAGTATTCAATTGTTATGGTAGGTTGTCTAAATACATCTTCATTAATGTTAGGGATACTTAGGCACCCTTCATTAAAAGCCCACTCGTCTCCTTCCTCTTCAAGAATATTTGCGTTGATAAATACCTTTTTAAAATCGGCACACAATGCTTGTTCTTCTTCAGAAAGGTCTTCATCATCTTCAAAGGGAGTTGCATCTACTAGAAAAAGTCGAATAGCAACACCTACTTGTGGTGCAGCCAAGCCAATACCGCGAGCCCCATACATGGTCTCAAACATATTATCTATTAAGGCATCCAACTTTGGATAGTCCTGATTAATTGCAGTTGCTTTTTTTCTTAAAACGGGGTCACCGTAGGCAACAATGGGTAAAATCATTTGTTTTCTCTTTATTTAGTATACAGGAATTCCTGTAATATAATAGTCGCACTAATTTCGTCAACGAGTGCTTTATTTCTTCTCTTTTTCTTAGACAGGCCGCTATCTATCATAGTTTGAAAGGCCATTTTACTTGTAAAACGTTCATCTACACGTTGCACTGGCATAGTTGGAAATTTTGCTGTAAAGATTTCTAAGAACTTTTTAATTTCCGTTTCTACATCGCTTGGTGTACCATCCTTTTGCAAAGGCTCTCCCACAAGCACTAGGTTTACATCTTCCTTTTCAAAGTACGATTCTAAAAACGGAATTAGCTTAGGAGTTTCTACAGTAGTTAACCCAGAAGCAATAAGCTGTAACTCGTCTGTAACAGCGATGCCTGTGCGTTTGGTTCCAAAATCTATTGCAAGAATACGAGCCATATCAGGCAGCAAAAATAAGAGTAATTATTGTAGAAAGCTACTTTTTGTAGTTACGAAGCACGTTCAAGACATCGCCTCGTTTAATTTTACCAGTTTCGGTATATGGAAATTTAGACAAACGGTATACTTTTTTTGGACGTTGGTACGCTTCCAAATGGCTAAATGCCTCCTTAAAATCTGGAATCTCCTCTCCATTGCCTTCAAAAATTAAAATCACGCGCTCCCCTAGCGTTTCATCAGGCTCTGCGGCAATAATAAACGAACAATCTATATAACTTCCAAGTGACTTCTCAATGGCTTCTGGAAAATGCTTTACTCCGCCACTATTTATAACATTATCAAACCGTCCCAACCACGTAAATGATGAAGGTGAATGTAGCTCAACCAAATCGTTTGTCACCACCGTTTCGGCAGTAATCTTAGGCGCATCTATTACCAAACATCCCCGGCCATCTATAGAAAACTTGACATCTGGTAGCGCATTGTACTGTTCGCTTCTTGCTGGTCCGTTAAGACGCCTTACAGCCACATGGGTTATGGTTTCGGTCATTCCATAGGTAGCGAATGCATCTATCGCAATATCTTGTAGTTGTCTTTCTAATTTAGTAGAAATTGCTCCGCCCCCAATGATGAGTTTTTTTACTTTAGGCAATGCCTCTAGCGAATGACTTACCTGGTATGGCACCATTGCCACAAAATCGTAATCGTTGTCATACTCTACCAAAGAATCTTTAGCGGGCTGCACCACGTGTAGATCCCAACCCAAAACCATGGCTCTTACCAACATCATTTTTCCAGCGATATAATCTGCGGGTATACACAAGAGTGCTTTTGTACCGCTGCCAGTTTTAAAATACGCCCCGGTAGCTTGTGCGCTATGCACCATTTGTGTTTTAGTAAGGGTGATTTTTTTTGGTTTTCCAGTAGATCCTGAAGTCTTAACCTCAACATCTTCACTAAAATCTAGCCACTTCTCAATAAATTTTGCAACGTCTACTTCTTGTTCGTTCCCTTCGTGCAGTAAGTTGTCGGTAAAATTCAATACTTCTTCGGCCGAAGAAAAATCGAGTCCGTTTAGCTTAAAAGCAGGGTGAAGAGTGTGTGAGGTTGGTTTCAATTTTTATTACAAGATTTCTATAGTGTGTTCTGCTTCAGGTGGTGGTGTAACCTTTCCGAAGAGCTTCTCTCCCCAGCCTTTCCATTTATAGCGCCAAGCCATAAGACCAAGAAATATAGGATACATCACCAGCACTGGGATTAAAATATCGAAGCCTGCAGAAGGCTCAGAAATGTCTTTAAAAATAGAATTGGTCTGGAATACTGTCCAATCTGCAGTCACCAATAAGGCACCTACTAGGTTATTTCCGGCATGAAACCCAAGTGCAAGCTCCAAACCTTCGTCCATTAAGGTCATAATTCCTAAAAAGAAACCTGTACCTATATAGTAAATCATAATTATGGGTCCTAGCTTTTCGACTTCTGGATTAAAATAGTGAAGACCTCCAAAAATTACAGACGTAATAATTAATGGCACCCATCTATTTCGCACTAGCACGCCAATTCCTTGCATTAAATAGCCTCTAAAAAGATATTCTTCAAAACTTGTTTGCAATGGGATAAAAACGATTGAAATAAGCGCCAATATTAAAAAGGGTACAACTTCAAACTGAAGGACATAATCTTCTGGATTGCTATAATAATCTGCAACAGTTAGTACGATAGTAACTACTGCAATTAATAAAAAACCAAACCAAAAACGACCCCAATCTGTTTTCTTTCTAGTGGTGGTCACCGTTTTAAATGGTTGTTTATGAATGTATTTAACCACAAAATAAAGTCCTAAAAGCCCAACTGCAAAGCCCAATAACATTAAAAATAGCGTAAGGTTAGAATCTAAAATAGTCATCAAACTCTTCTCGTCTAGCAGTACTTCAGTAGAGCCACCTTCGCTTATTACTTTAAAAAAGGCCATCCCTACAAATGGCAGCGACCCTATTTGAGTTGCTATAAAAATTAATACAAGCCCTATGGCATAACGCCACCAATCGTGCAAATAGTTAAATGCCTGCTGTATATATGTCATATGTTATGAATGTAATTTACTTGAGTTGGTTCGTGAATTTACAAAACTTTGTTTAATACAGACTCATCCCACTTTCTCTTTTTGTTGTACTGAAGGGTTCCATCGATAACCTGCAAGGGAGCAGGAATATTATTGGTATACAAACCACCTGTTCCTAATCCTTGAGGCAGCCTATTTTGC
Organism: Rasiella rasia; assembly: GCF_011044175.1. Lineage (GTDB taxonomy): Bacteria > Bacteroidota > Bacteroidia > Flavobacteriales > Flavobacteriaceae > Marinirhabdus > Marinirhabdus rasia. Next base: position 3,384,518 of record NZ_CP049057.1, on the reverse strand, counting down.
TTCGTTGCTGTATATTGGGCAATTGCATTTAGCCCAATATTACTCTCAAGTGCAGAGGTAATCCACCAGCCCATTTGTTGCTCTTCTGCTAGAGAAATCCATTGATCGCATGCTTTAAAACCACCTAAAAGTGTTGGTTTTAGAATAATGTACTGTGGTTTTATGGTGCGTAATAGCTTTTCTTTTACTTCGGAAATCGTCACGCCTATTAACTCTTCATCTAATGCAATGGGCAACGGACTGATTTCGCAAAGCTGCGCCATTTCTTGCCATTGTCCTTGTTTTATAGGCTGTTCTATAGAATGTAATTGATAATCAGACAGGATTTTAAGTTTTTCTAATGCTTCAGAAGTAGAAAACGCTCCGTTGGCATCTACTCGAAGTTCTATATCTAAAGGCGAAAATTCTTGTCTGATGCTTTTCAGCAAATCAATTTCAGTAGAAAAATCGATTGCTCCAATTTTCATCTTAATACATTTAAATCCTGCACTCAGCTTTTCTGAAATTTGAGACTTCATAAATGCTTTATCACCCATCCAAACTAGCCCATTAATGGAAATAGGAGTTTCATTTTCATAAAAATTAGAAGGAAAAATATGGAAGAGGTTATTAGAATCAAGCGATTTAAAGGCAGTCTCTACCCCTATCTGAATAGCCGGAAAGTTACTTAGCGAATCATACAACACCTCTTCGGGCAGGGTAATATTATCGCAGGTCCATTGTAGCTTTTCTTCAAATTCTGGGACATCATCAAAGCTTAGTCCTTTAAACATACCACATTCTCCAATACCCCAGTTACCGTCCTTTTCTATCTTTAGAAACCAAGTTTCTTTGGTTTTTAATGTTCCGCGAGAAGTGCCTGCGGGTCTTTTAAAATTGAGTGTATACTTTTTAAAGGTAGCTTTCATGAAATTACAAGGTGATAGCATCTCCTATTTCAAGGAGCATAAGGTCTTTCCCAGCATCATAAAATTTCTTTTTTGCTTCGTCGTGATCAATTTCTATGTATCCAAACGTATCGTAATGTACACCAAGAATTTTATCACATTCAAGGAAGTTACTTGCAATAATAGCATCGTCTATTCCCATGGTAAAGTTATCTCCAATTGGCAGAATAGCGAGATCTAATTTGGTATACATGGGTATTAATTTCATATCCAAGGTAAGCGCTGTATCGCCTGCGATGTAAATGGTTTTATGTTCACCTTCAATTACAAAGCCACCGGGCTGCCCGCCGTAACTACCATCTGGAAAAGAACTAGTATGTATAGCATTTACATATTTCACTTTACCAAAATCAAATTCCCAGCTTCCCCCGTGGTTCATTGGGTGTACTTCAAACCCTTTGTTTTCGTAATGTGTTGCTATTTCGTAGTTACTCACTATGGTCGCACCTGTATTTTTTGCAATTGCTTCTGCATCTAATATATGATCTTGATGCGCGTGCGTTAATAAAATATAGTCAGCTTTAAGCGATTGTATGTCTATGGTTTCTTTTGCTAGCGGATTTCCACTAATAAAAGGATCTACCATAATGTTCGTTTCATCTATAACTATAGAGAGACTGTTTTGTCCGTAAAAAGTAATGTTCATCTTCTTATTTTTCTTTAAATGTACAAGACCTTGCGGTTAATTATGTTAAAAAATTTTAAAAGTAAGGCCTTACAGGAACATTGTTACCAATAAAAAAAGCAGTGAGAATAAAAAAGTACTCAAAGCCACCTTCTTTAGTTCAGGGTCTAGCTTCACAGGTTCGTTATTTTTAAAAACCACCCATACATTCAGAAAAACGGGGATAAATGAAAGTAATGGAATATAGTGAGGCAAGGTACTTTCAGTTATAAAAAAATAAAAAAGCGCACTTAGAAATGCAATAATGACTAGTAAGCTGTGGTATAATTTTGCTGGTTTTTCACCTAGTACCACTGCAAGAGTCTTTTTGTTTACTTTGGCGTCTGCTAAGCGATCGCGCATGTTATTTAAGTTTAACACTGCCGCGCTTAATAAACCAACAGTGATTGCAGGAAAAATAATATATTCTGAAAGGTTTTGGGTGAATAAATAATAACACCCCATTACACCTACCAAGCCAAAAAACACAAAGACAAAGACATCACCTAAAGCGCGATACCCGTATGCATTTTTCCCTACAGTATACGTGATTGCAGCAATAATTGCGGCAATTCCTAAGTTAAAGAAAACAACAGAAAGTATAAAGTTTTCATTCCCGAAGGCAATAAAAATTAAAAGACTGGCTAGAAAAAGTGTGATAAAAGTGGTGGCTATCATTCCGTATTTCAGCTCTTTTGCGGTGAGCAAACCACTTTGAAAGGCGCGTGCCGGCCCTACTCTATCTGCATTATCAGTACCCTTTACCCCATCACCATAATCGTTAGCAAAGTTAGACAACACCTGAAAGCCAAGGGTGGTTAATAATGCCAGAATCATCACTGCCAAAGAAAATGACCCCGCCTTCATAGCAGCAGCACTTGCTACAAGAATCCCAGACATTGATAATGGAAGGGTTCGTAATCTTGCTGCAGAAATCCAAGCTTTTAACTTACTCATACAGGTTGGTTGTTTTCAAACATCAAAAATACGTTAAAAAAGAAAAGCCACCTACTAGAGGTGGCTTCTTGAATTTAGAAAAAGTATAACCTTATTTTATGATAAGTCTTTTTGTGACTCCTTCGTCGTTAGAAACCAGATAGATACCGGTATTTAAATTTTGTAATTGCAGTACCTTTGTATCTTGCGTTGTTTTAACCAATCTACCAAGTACATCATGTACCTTGTAATTCCCTACTTTACTTAAGAATATTGTTCCGCTCGAAGGATTTGGATACATACTAAAGTTAGTGGTTTCTTCTAATGCAAATCCATCAACACCAAGCAAATCGTTATCTAGTGAGTACATACTTAAAGTTCCACTTACTTCATTAGCAACAACTATAAGACCTGTTTGCGTTGGACTGTCTGTATAGGGCACATAAACCAAACCTTCTGGACCTAAATCTCCCATTTCAGTTCCTCCAGCCACAGCATCACGGCTGTTTAAGTACTGTAAAAATACTGGTGCCGCTGGATCTGATACGTTATATACCATTATTCCACCTACGCGTTCTAGTAAAATAAAGGCGTATTGTTCTCCATTTATTTCTTGAACTAAAACCCCTTCTGGTTCTGGACCTTTATTATCACTTCTGTTTTTAAAGGTATTATTACTGTTACTTGCGTTAAAAATAGCCCCGTAGGTATCATCATTGGCAGTAATGACTTCAAAATCATTTCCGCTGTCGTATACCAAGGTACCCGTGGCTGCTTCAAAGATTGAAAAAGAACGACCGCCAAACACATGAATTTCATCATAGTCCCCGTCATTATCGATATCACCAGAAGCATTTGTTATTCCTATATCTCCAAGATTGGTATCTAATGCTAACACCGCTGCATTAGGAAATACGGTTGGATCTAAAATATAATCTGCATCTCCTAATTTTCTTTCTTCTTCAAACCCATTATATTCTCTCGCATCTCCTTCATTAGCGGTAACAATGTAGTCTATTCCATTTACGCTATAAAAACTAACTGCATCTGGCATATATACCCCTTTCACAGGCCATGCAGCATCAAAAATAAAGTCGGTTTCATCACTAGTATCTAAAGAGTTCTTTGCAAGACTATGGTCTTTTAATCCGAACGGAATTATTTGCGTAATCTCAAGGTTGGCTATGTCTACAATAGCATATGCATTATTCTCTTGCAACGTTACGTAGGCTGTTTGCGAATCTGCCGAAACTGCAATATATTCTGGTTCTAAGTCTTGTGAAACAGAAGCACCAGGGCCAAAAATACGAACCCCAGCCGCCTGAAGGGATGCTAGTTGAGAATCGAATGCGTTAAAGTTTAATGTAGTAACATTAGCCTGAGTTATAGCTCCTAATCCGCCACTCACATCAATTATGGAGATAGAACCTTCTGGGTCTATAGAATAGTCTGCATTTGGCTGACCTTCATTTGCGGTTAGCACAAAGTTACCATCTGGAGAAAACGTAACCATATCGGGCAGGGCACCAACTTCTAATAAAAGAGGGTTATTACCATCAACATCGCTAATAACAACAAATCCATTCTCTGTATCGGGCTCTGCAGAAACAGCACCTGCAAGAATACCATTTTTAACAGCTACGCTTTGAATGCCTGAAGTTCCAGGGGGTAATGTAGCAGTAGCTAAAGGCACTATGTTAGAAGGGTCTGTAAAATCTAAGACTTCTATTTTGTTACCATTGGTAACGTACAAGCGTTGAGACGCGGCATCGTAGGTTACAATTTCAGCAGTACCATCAGAATCTACAGTGTAGCTAGCGAGATAATTCATATCTAGTTCTGCGCTATTTGCTACAGGTACTACAGTGTCATCATCTAAGATATAAATTGAAACCACATCATTTCCTACGACATCAACATCCATTGCGTTTTGTAGTTGCAACATAAAAAAGACATCACTATTATCTTCACTGTCGTCAATTAAGCTGATAGCAATTTCTTGAGAAGCTGCGCTTCCGGCAGGAAAAGTTATTGTAGGATTGGTAGCAAAGATAAAGTCGGTGCCTTGAATAGCTGTTCCTCCAGGTACCAGTGCCAAATCTACAGAAACAGCTGCTACGGGAGCACTTGATATTGAAATTGCTAAAACAGCGCTGGTCTGGTCTTCAGAAACTGAAACAACCGACAATTCAAATTCAACTTCTGAATTTGGCACTGGAAGTATATTACCCGGAGAACCAATATTTGGCACATCGCCTAAATCACCTCCAAGCGCTAAAGTTTCAACTGCATTATTAGCATTACCTACTACACTAAATTCGGCTAAACTTGAGTCGTAACTCTGACCATCGTTCACAGCGGTATCTGGGTAAGAAGCAGTGTCTATCGGACTAGTTATCAGCGGGTCACCCATCCATAAAGTAACAGCATCACCTCCACCTCCTAGTCCGGAACCATCGGTGTATCCTACTTCCACATTTGTAAGGTCTACAACAGGGCTCCAAACGGTAGTAAATTGGTCTACTTCGTTATTTGTATTATCGGTGATTAAGACAATTACAGATGCTCCTGGTTGGATCTCTGTTATTCCTTCAATTAAATCTGCAGTACTTCCATCTGCAGAATCATCGTCATAATAAAGGTCTTCATCTACTCCAGAAATCCATGCCGTTGCTCCTTGATTGGTAATTTCGAACCAATCTGATGTGAGGTCTGTACCCTCCTGTCCAGAGAAAATTTCTGTTACTTTAAGGTTAGACATAGCTGGAACATTTCCTGGAGAGGCCACATTAGGAACATCTCCGTTTGTTCCACCCAACGCAAGGGTTTCAACTGCATTGCTTGCATTACCTACCGTACTAAACATTCCTAGATCTACGTCATAGCTTTCGCCGTCATTTAAGCCGGTATCTGGATAACTAGCTGTGTTAACAGGGCTTGTAGCAGTAGGATCGCCAACCCAAATATTTACAGCATCACCCCCAGCGCCAAGACCAGCACCATCTGAAAATCCAATTTCAATTCCGCTTAAATTGACTACTTCACTCCATACATTAATAAATTGAGTTATTTCGCCTCCTGTATCATCGGTTACAAGAACGATTACAAATTCGCCAGGTTGAATATCTGTGATCCCTTGAATAAGGTCTGCTGTAGAACCGTCTGCAGACTCATCGTCATAATATAAGTCGTCACTAATTCCAGAAACCCAAGCTGTAGAGCCTGTGTTTTTTATTTCGAACCAATCTGCTGTTAAATCGTCTCCTTCTTGTCCTGAGAATATTTCAGAAATTTCGAGTGTAAAAGCACCCCGATTAGAAGAGTTTAATTGCGTATTTGTTGTTTGAGAAAAAGCTGTATTAAGAACACATAACACAGCGATAAGGGTAATTTTTTTCATGAAAATATGTTTATTTGATTGTGTTGCTAAAGTACCTACCCTAAGTACCATCTTCTTTAAGTGCATATTAAGTTAAAATGAACTTCGCAGCGATCACTTTCCAAAAAACCCCCGTTGTTTTAATTTTATGTAAACTTTACTTTTTGAAAGTGTAAATTCAATTATTTTCATACTTTTAAACAAAACAAAACTTCTTTTTATGAAACGAAACTATGATATTGGATTGCTAATCTTACGAATTGGTATGGCTGGATTAATGCTAACGCACGGTATTCCAAAATTAATGTCCTTTATTGGAGGTGATATGTCTGTAGTTGGAGACCCCTTTGGAATTGGAGGCCTTTTAACTTCAATTCTTGTTATAATAGGAGAAGTGATTGCCCCAATACTTATAATCATAGGAATTAAAACTCGTCTTTCAGCAGTAGTTAGTGGTATCACCATGGCAGTTGCTGCTTTTGTTATTCATGGGTCAGATCCGCTGGCAAAGAAAGAAATGGCATTGCTATACCTCATTGGTTTTATTGCCATCGCATTAATGGGTGCGGGAAGTGTTTCAGTAGATAAAAAATAAACCCTACCTAACTTCCGTACTCGATGCCCATATTCACCAAATCCTTAAAATTAACGTCTCTTAGCAATAAGCGTTTAGGAAGATATATTTTATACGCGATTGGTGAAATAGTTTTGGTAGTTGCCGGTATTCTTATTGCGTTGTCTATTAATAATGCCAACGAAGCAAATAAAAATAATCAGAATTTTAAGCTGATTCTGAAAAGTGTTGCAAAAGATCTCGCTGAAGATACGCTAGCTGTTGCAGTAGTGATTGAAAATTATGAGTTTAGAGAGCGCACTTTAAAACCTATTATAAACGGTACAGCAACTGAAGCTGAAATAGAAAATTGCGTTTTTTGCGGAACAGCCATTTCTAGCTACGCACCTGTATACATTAACGACAAGGGATATCTTCAGTTAAAAAACTTTTACGAAAATAATGAAGATGTACATACGCTGTCTACAGAAATAGTTCAATTTTACAACTATTATATACCCACTTTACATGATTTAAGTGAAGAGGTTAAAACTACCACCATAAATAATGTGAAACGTTGGCGAGACAACTATCCTTGGTTTTCTAACATTGTTAATAATAAATCTGATGAGCGTTATATTAAGTATCTAAAGTCGGAAGAATTTAGAAATACCGCAACATACTTTAATATGGTAGCTTGTTTAAATTATAAAGAATACCTTGAACAATATAAGCGAGAGGCAAAAGAAATCTTAGAAGCCATCGCCAGTTTTGAAGAATAAGAGTTCTACTTAAAAATAGCTGTAAGCAGCTCTTTTAATAAATCTGCCTGTGTCATGTTCGCTGCCCCTACTCCTTTACTTTTTAAATCTATGTCGCGAATACTTGCTACTATAGCACTAACCTCTTTCATAGAATAATTACGCGCAGCTGTCTGGTAATCTTTTATAAAATAAGGACTCACCCCCAAAACTTTGGGTGCTTCAGATTTGTTGGACAAGGCGTGATACTTTAGTAATTTTGAAAAGAAACTGTACAACAAAGCCACAGTCATTACCAACGGATGGTTTTTTTGATTCTGAGCAAAATATTGCACAATAGTAAATGCCTTTTTTATATTCTTGTTACCAATCGCATTTTGCAATTCAAAATTGTTGAAATCTTTACTAATCCCAATATTTTCTTCTATAAGCTGCGGTGTTATTTGTTGTTCTGGTCTAATGATAAGTTGAAGCTTTTCTAACTCATTATTCACCTTACTTAAATCATTACCCAAAAATTCAGTGAGCATCTGCGCAGCCTTTGGAGTAATGGTATATCCTTTTCCCGCTAAAACACGACGTATCCAATCTGGCACTTGGTTTTCGTAGAGCTTTCTACTTTCAAACAAAACAGCATTTTTCTTTAATACTTTAGACAGCTTTTTACGGGCATCTAGTTTCTTGTATTTGTAACACAGCACGAGTACCGTAGTAGGCTGAGGATTTTCAGCATATGGGACTAAATTTTCGATGGTACGCGACAAATCTTGTGCTTCCTTTACAATGACCACCTGTCGTTCTGCCATCATTGGGTAACGCTTTGCATTACTCACTATGTCATCTACACTCACATCTCTACCGTATAGAACCATTTGGTTAAATCCTTTCTCTTCTTCGGAAAGTACCGATTCTTCAATAAATTTGGCAATACCATCTATATAATACGGTTCTTCACCCATCAAAAAATAGATAGGTGCGATACGACCTTGTTTGATGTCTGTAATAATTGCTTTGGCTTTGTCTAGCGGCATAAAATATAATACTGTTCTACTAGAATACCTATGCATTGCGTATTTTTACGACCATGCAATCGCTTCAATTTAAAAGGTATTCGTTTCGTTTCAAAAGTAACGAAAACAAACGTCTGATTTTTGACGAAATCAGAAAAAAATTTATGGTGCTTACACCAGAAGAATGGGTGCGCCAACATGTGATACATCATCTAATTTCAGAAAAAAAATATCCGAAATTACATATCAATGTAGAAAAGCAGTTGTTGTTAAATGGTACTAAGAAAAGATACGACATTGTTGTTTTTAATACCGATGGTAGCATTCATCTTATTGTAGAATGTAAAGCGCCAAATGTATGTATTACGCAAGATACGTTCGATCAAATTGCCCGGTATAATCTAGTTACAAAAGCTACTTATTTAATGGTTACAAACGGACTCCAGCATTACTATTGTCAAATGGATTACCAAAATGAACGGTATATTTTTCTGCAAGATTTACCAATGTACAACGCATAAAAAAACGCTTCCGAAGATTCGGAAGCGTTTTCAAAGTGTTTAAAAAGTGAGCTTACATTCCGCCCCACTCTTTCAAGCTTTTTGTATTTAACGCAACATAATCATCATTTCCTGCCTCTTGAGCCAGCGTTAATGACTTTTTTGCTGCATTTATCGCGCCTTTTTTATCACCCGACTTTGCATAGATAAGTGATTGTTGTCTGTGAAACCAAAATGCAGGCTTCTCACGTAATTCAATTGCTTTATCTATCCATGTCTTAGCTTTATTAATATCTTGTCCAGACTCTAAGTAATAAACAGCAGACTGATAATAGTCATTTGCAGATGGTCCAGCCATCACTTGATCGATGCTTGCAGAAACCATTTTGTCTGTATTAAATGTAATTGGCACACCAACATATGTCTTTTCCCACATTAACCCCAAATTAGCAGAATTATTTGTAAGATCATCAATAGACATAGTAAACGTTTCAATATCCATAGGTAACGGATACACTTCTCCTTTTACGCTAGCTACAACTTTAGACTCATCCCATTTAGCTGGCGTTCCCCAGTTATTGCTGTCTGCATAAAGCATAACATCCCAACTTTGCATAGCTGGCTTGGTATAGATGGCATACGTACCTGCTTTTACAGATTTTCCACCCATCATTACATCTTCACTAAATGTTATTTTTGTATTAGCATTTGCACCTGTACGCCATACTTTATTATAAGGTACTAAACCACCAAAAATGGTTCTTCCTTTCATAGATGGACGAGAATATTCTAAAGTCACGTTTGTTAGTCCTACGGTCTGCTCTATCTTTTGTGAAGGACTAGGAGCCGGAGTTTTAAGTTGTGCTTGCACTGCAACAGTTGTTGCAACAGCAAAAACAAAAAGGAGTAATTTTTTCATAATAATAGTGTGTGTTTAAGGTTTCTGCGAAGGTACAATGCAACACATTCTGAAATAGTTAACAAAAACTTAAATATAGTATCTAAATTGAATAGTACCTTTGCATTATGACAAAACGTATTATTGCCGAAGCTATAGGTACTTTTGCTTTGGTCTTTTGTGGAACAGGCGCTATCGTAATCAATGAATTTACAGGAGGTACTGTAACGCATCCAGGAATTGCTATAACCTTTGGTCTCATTGTTATGGGTATGATTTACGCCTTTGGTGACATTAGTGGTGCACATATAAACCCTGCTGTTTCCATAGCCTTTGCCTATGCCAAGAAATTTCCGTGGAAAGAAGTACCCTTATACGTTCTAGCACAACTTATTGGTGCAATTGCCGCTAGCCTGTTGCTACTGTTTTTATTTCCTGAAAATGAATTATTAGGCACTACCCTACCCAAGATTGGCGTTTTTAAGGTATTTGTATTTGAAATTTTACTTTCCTTCTTTCTTATGGTGGTTATTATTAATGTTTCCACAGGAGCCAAAGAAATTGGTGTCATTGCAGGTATTGCTATTGGTGGCGTTGTTTTATTAGAAGCGTTGTTTGCAGGTCCCATTACAGGGGCATCAATGAATCCGGCGAGATCTCTTGCACCAGCATTAGTTTCTGGCAACCTTCAACATCTATGGCTCTATCTTATTGCACCAATAATTGGATGCATAATCGCTGTTGTTAGTTGTAGATTAGTAAAAGATGAGCAATGTTGTGACGATCAATGCTAAATAACTGTTAATCTTACACTTCCCTCTTGATTGTACTCTTTTTCTGTCGTAAATTTACTACAAAAGAAAAAAGATGCTACGTTTAATTAGAAAATGGCTAAAAATTAGTCGTGTGAACAAACCGAAATACAATACCAATTTGTACCGCTTACTGCGAATGAATGGTCGTATGGTTTCTACACGTAGATAATTTATTAGCTTACCCAATTCTTGTCTGATACAGTCTTTCTTGACTGTGTCCTGAGCTTTCTTTTGTTTTTCTTCACCACTTCGGAAATTTTCTCTTGTGTTAATGTTTGTTTAACTTTAAATAGATTTTGTTAAACATTATGTAGCTTTGCTGGTAAATAAAGTATTTTGAAAATTTATACCCTACGTTCTACACAAGCATTGCCTATATCTAAAGATGCGGCTTGGGCGTTTCTTTCAGACCCTAAGAACCTTAAAGTTATTACTCCAGGATATATGGGTTTTGATATTATCTCTGGTGCAGATAGACCCATGTATGCTGGACAAATTATACAATACATAGTCACCCCTCTTCTAGGCATTAAAACAAAATGGGTGACAGAAATCACGCACGTTAAAGACAACAGTTACTTTGTAGACGAACAACGATTCGGACCCTATGCGTTGTGGCATCACAAACATTTTATTAAGGAAATTGAAGGTGGCGTAGAGATGGAAGATATTATAGACTACAAAGTTCCCTTTGGTTGGCTCGGACAATTAATTCAGCCATTTCTAGTGAAGCCTAAACTTGCCGAAATTTTTGACTACAGGAGAAATAAATTAACAGAACTCTTTGGTGAACTTAAGTAACTACAGCATGAAAAACATACTTCTTATTGGCGGTTCGTACGGAATTGGTCTAGAAATAGCCACCCAACTGTATAAAGATCACAACGTCACTGTTGCTTCTAGAACAGTAGGAAATCTTCCTAAAGGCGTTCGTCATATTCCGTTTGATGTAACCAAGCACACCATAACTAATTTTGACATACCTGAAACTATAGACGGTTTAGTTTATAATCCTGGAAGTATTAATTTAAAACCTTTCAAAATGTTGTCTCCAGAGGCTTTTGCAAAAGATATGAACATTAATTGTATTGCATTAGTACGTCTCGTGCATGATTTGTTGCCAATTCTTAAACGTTCTAAACAAGCAAGTCTCGTTTTTTTTAGTACGGTGGCGGTACAACTCGGGATGCCATTTCATACAAGCATATCCGCAGCAAAAGGAGCTGTAGAAGGATTTGCAAAAGCATTAGCTGCAGAGTATGCTCCTAACTTTAGAGTAAACGTTATTGCTCCTTCTTTAACAGACACGCCGTTGGCACGTACATTGTTGGGTAATGACGACAAAAAAGAAAAAATGGGCAAACGTCATCCCCTAAAACGAATTGGCAATGCTGCAGATATTGCTAATGTTGCCGCCTTTCTACTTTCAGATAAATCTTCATGGATTACAGGACAAGTTATGGGGATAGATGGTGGTATGTCTACACTTAAACTTTAATTTCATGGCAGGAAAAGTAACTATTTTTTGGTTTAGACGCGATCTTCGCATAGACGATAACGTTGGTCTTTACAAAGCATTACATGGAAAATACCCTGTGTTACCAATTTTTATTTTCGACACGAACATTTTGAGTGAACTACCGGAAGACGATGCTCGTGTAACCTTTATCTACGATACCTTACAAAAGATTAGAACTGAACTACAAGAACATGGAAGTAGTTTAGCGCTATACCACGGAACACCCACAGCAATTTTTGAGAGACTGGCGTCAGAGTTCGATGTACAAAATGTAGTAACAAATCACGACTATGAGCCATACGCAAAACATCGCGAAGCGGAAATTTCCGAAGTACTCAAAAAGAAAAATATTGGTTTTTATACCTTCAAAGATCAAGTAATCTATGAAAAAGACGAAATTGTAAAAGACGATGGCACTCCGTATGTTGTGTATACGCCTTATATGAAAAAGTGGAAAGCTAAATTTAAACAGGAAGGAACACCCAAAATCTATTACACTTCGCAGGTTCTAGACAACCTAATTGAACATAGTAGACTTCCAAATCTTACATTGGCAGATATAAACTTTAAGCGTTCTACCATAACAGTACCTGAGTTTGATGTTACTCCTACTACCATTCAAGAATACCAAGAAAAACGAAACTTTCCTTTTAAGGATGCCACTTCTAGATTGGGCCCGCACTTGCGGTTTGGAACAGTGAGTATTAGAAAAATGATTAAAAAGGCGCTGGCAGAGAAAAACGAAACCTTTTGGCAAGAACTTATATGGAGAGAGTTTTTTATGCAAATTTTATGGCATTTTCCAGCTACAGTAGCTAATGCATTCAGAAAAAAATACGACCGTATACCCTGGCGCAACAACAAAAAGGAATTTGAAATGTGGAAAGAAGGAAAAACTGGATATCCGCTTGTAGATGCTGGAATGCGGCAATTAAATGCTACAGGATATATGCACAATAGGGTACGAATGTTAGTGGCTAGCTTTTTATGCAAACACCTACTTATAGATTGGCGTTGGGGTGAAGCCTATTTTGCTGAAAAGTTATTAGATTACGAGTTATCGAGTAATGTGGGAAATTGGCAATGGGCGGCCGGAAGCGGTGTAGACGCAGCTCCATACTTTAGAATCTTTAACCCTACCACCCAGATTGAAAAATTTGACAAAAACAGAAAATACATCAAACAATGGATTCCGGAATACGGCAGTGACGCCTACCCAGATGAGATGGTAGCACACAAAGCCGCTAGAGAGCGTGCCCTAAACACCTACAAAAAAGCCATAAATTAACATTTTTTTGTAAGATTATTCTTCATTAATGCATTTTATCGATTTTTTTGATATATTTATCGATATTAAATAGGCTATTGCCCCCAAAACCTAGTTATGAAAACCTACGATAATGAATTCACCAATGGTGAAATTACGGTTAAGTACCAACCAAAAATATGTACGCACGCCGAAGCTTGTGCCAAAGGACTTTCTGAAGTGTTTAGAACCACCGTCTTGCCATGGATAGATTTAGAAGGTGCAGAGACAACCAAGATTATCAAACAAATCCAAAAATGTCCATCAGGCGCACTTTCATTTTGTTATAATGACGAATTAGTGGTTGTTAAATAAATTGTAATTGTCTTAGAAATTTGGGTATTATAACACAATTTTTCTACTCTTGCACTGTTATGAATTCCATAACAAACCCAACAAAATTAGTATGAAAAAACAAACACTAACTTTATTGCTCGTAGTATTGTGCGCTACCATTACTTTTGCACAAGATACATCCCCAAGCAATAACGAATCAACCATTGAAAATCAGCTTGTAGATGCTATCGACAAGTCTAATAGCTACAAGGAGTTTAAAGTAATTGAAAAATCGAAGCTAGCTCGTTTACGAGCCAACATTTTAGACAGCATTTCTAGTCTAGAAGAAAATATCACATCTCTTCATTCTGAAATTGACACACAGAAAAACGAAATAGCCTCACTTACGCAGTCGTTAAAGACCACAAACGAGAACTTAACCGTAAGTAAAAAGAAAGAGAATGGTATCGAAATTTTTGGAACTATCACCGAAAAGAGTACGTATAACACAGTAATGTGGTCTATTATAGGGCTACTTCTACTTGCATTGGGCTTCTTTGTATATAAATTTAAAAACAGCCATTCTATTACAAAAGCGGCTCGATTAAAACTTGCCGAAACAGAGGTGGAGTTTGAAGCACACCGACAGAAAAAATTAGAAGAACAACAACAGCTAAGAAGAAAGTTGCAAGATGAGATAAACAAAAATCGCAAAGTGCAATAAGTTATATCTGCTGACAATAAAAAAGCGTTTCATTATGTATGAAACGCTTTTTTATTGTCTTCTAATTTTAGTCAAAGCATCTAGGCACTTTCAATTCTTGTAATCTTCGCTCCTATTGCTCGCAGACGTTCATCTATATTTTCGTACCCACGATCTATTTGCTCGATATTATGAATAATGCTAGTTCCCTTTGCAGAAAGCGCAGCAATTAAGAGAGAAATACCTGCTCTAATATCTGGAGACACCATGGTGGTAGCTTTTAATTGCGACTGAAAATTGTGCCCCATCACTGTAGCTCTGTGCGGATCACATAATATAATTCGCGCACCCATATCAATTAGCTTATCGACGAAAAAGAGCCTACTCTCAAACATTTTTTGATGTATAAGCACATTTCCTTTGGCTTGAGTACAAACTACAAGGACAATACTCAACAAGTCTGGCGTAAACCCAGGCCACGGAGCATCTGCAACCGTTAGTGTAGAACCATCTATATAGCCTTGAATTTCGTAACCTTCGTCATGAGATGGAATATAAATATCGTCTCCTTGCTTTTCTAATGTAATACCTAGTTTTCTGAAAGTTTCAGGAATTAAACCTAAATCCTTCCAACTTACATCTTTAATCGTAATTTCACTTTTAGTCATAGCTGCTAGGCCAATCCAACTTCCAATTTCAATCATATCTGGAAGAATTCTATGATGGCATCCTCCAAGGCTTTCAACTCCTTCTATTGTTAGCAAATTAGACCCTACGCCGCTAATTTTTGCTCCCATTGAGTTTAGCATTTTACACAATTGCTGCAAATAAGGTTCGCAAGCAGCGTTGTAAATGGTCGTAGTTCCTTTTGCCATAACGGCTGCCAACACAATATTAGCGGTTCCTGTCACCGAAGCTTGATCCAACAACATATCTGTTCCTGTAAGTCCGTTGGGTGCTTCTACCCCATAAAAACGTTCTTCTCTATTGTATCGAAATGTTGCTCCAAGTTTAATAAAACCTTCAAAATGGGTGTCTAGTCTACGACGGCCAATTTTATCACCTCCTGGACGTGGAATGTATCCTTTTCCGAAGCGAGCCAATAATGGCCCAACTATCATAATAGAACCACGTAATGAGCTACCTTCCTTTTTAAAAAGTTCAGATTCTAAGTACTCTAACTTTACATCGTCAGAGACAAATGAATATTTTCCTTTTCCTAGCTTTTGAATCTTCACACCCAAATTACCAAGAATTTCTATAAGTTTATTTACGTCTCTAATGTCTGGAATGTTGTCAATCACCACTTCTTCTGGTGTTGCCAACACAGCACAAAGAATTTGCAAAGCCTCATTTTTAGCGCCTTGCGGACGGATTTCACCTTTTAGTTTGTGACCGCCTTCAATTTGAAAAGTTCCCATATGTTATACGAGGATATTAGTAGCGTTTACGACCGCGGTTATTTTTCTGATTCTTTTTACCACCATGATTGTTGCTGTTGGTGTTAAAACGTTTTTTTACTTGTAGCAGTTTTTGAGAATCGCGTAGTTCTTCATCGCTCTTTTTCAAGTTAATCTTTCCATCAGAAAGTTCAAATAAGTGTTGAAAAATCACATCATCTTCTACGGTGTCTTTATTCCAGTTTAAGAAGCACTTTTTCATGTGGTTAGCGATGGTTAAGACTAACCCGTCTTTTTTATCTCCATCTTCCCAACTAATAGCAACATCTATCATGCGCTTAATGTTGTTTCCGTAAAAGCGGTACTTCGGAAAGTTTTGTGGATACGCCAACGGTTCTGGTGGCGCATATAACTCTTCTGGCGTTGGTTTTGGGTATGGAGAATCTACATCAAGTTTAAAATCTGAAATTATAAATAATTGATCCCAAAGCTTATGTTGAAAATCTGGCACATCGCGCAGGTGCGGATTCAAATTACCCATCACTGCAATGATGCTTTTTGCTTGTTTGTTCCGTTTTTCAGCGTCTGTTTCTGCAACAGCCTGATCTACCATTTTTTGAATATGACGACCATATTCAGGAATAATAAGATGCGGACGCTCCGTATTGTATTCTATAGCTTCTGTCAATGTAATATGTTTAGGAAATGTATTCTAGTTGAAGTAATAACGTCTGCAAAATACTAAAAATTATAGGGAAATTACGCCTTCCACCTCTGAAACTTGCAAATATTTCTCTATAACAGCATCTGGTGACGCCATAGTAACTTTAATAGACACGCTAGTGTACGTTCCTTTCGAAGAATCGCGTGTGTTTATTTCGGCATTACTTCCATCAAAAATAGCTTCTATTTCAGCAATTTTCTCATTACTAGCTGGCACAATAAACTTATATAAATAAGGAGAAGGCCATTGCGTATCACCCTCTAACTGCTCCCGCAACCGCTCGTAAAAAGCTTCGGTTTTTTTATCGGCACTCATACATGTAGATTTTCAGCAAAGATACAGATTCTCTTATCAACTATTTAGCATGGTCTTTGTACTTTTGACGTTATTAGTAACGTTACACTCTAATTTGGCAAATGACTGTTTCTGCAAAACAACCTAAACGTATTGTAATTATTGGTGGTCCTGGAACGGGCAAAAGCACCTTGATTCATGAACTTGAAAATCGCGGACATGATTGCATGCATGAGATTTCGCGCGACGTTACATTACAGGCTCAGAAAGATGGTATAGACCAACTTTTTCTTACAGACCCTATCTTATTTAGTCAGAAACTTTTAGAAGGCAGATTACATCAATTTAATGAAGCGAATAAGTTCTTCGGAAATTTCCTTTTTTACGATCGCGGCTTGCCAGATGTACCTATTTACATGGATTATCTAGGTACGTCGTATCCTGATCATTTCAGCAAAACATGTCAAGATAATACATACGACCACGTATTTTTGTTACCGCCGTGGGAAGCAATTTATGAGCAAGACAATGAACGTTATGAAAGTTTTGAAATTGCCACTAAACTTTACAGTTACTTAAAAGAGGGTTATCACGCATTTGGCTATTCTCCTATTGAAGTACCCATTGGCACTATAGAAGAACGGATACAATTTATTGGCTTGCAACTTAAAACGTCTATTTGAATAGCCCCGCCAACATATTAGAAACCTATTGGGGTTTTACTTCTTTTAGACCTCTTCAGGAAGCCATTATTACTTCTGTACTTGATGGTAAAGACACGGTAGCGTTACTCCCAACCAGTGGTGGTAAATCGGTTTGTTTTCAAGTTCCTGCATTGGCAACAGACGGTATCTGCATTGTAGTTTCTCCACTTGTTGCCTTAATGGCAGACCAAGTAAAAAACCTAAAACAAAAAGGGATAAAAGCCCTACAACTATCTGGAGGTATTTCTTTTCAAGAATTACAAGTTTTATTAGACAACGCCCGCTTCGGAAACTATAAATTCTTGTACCTGTCGCCAGAACGTTTACAACAAGAGATCGTACAACAAGCCATTAGGCAAATGCCGGTAAATTTAATTGCCGTAGATGAAGCACATTGCATTTCACAATGGGGAAACGATTTTAGACCTGCTTACAAAAATGTAGTTGCGCTGCGCGAAATGCATCCGTTAGTTCCTATAATTGCATTAACGGCTACTGCCACAAATGAAGTGCTTGTAGATACCATTAAAGAATTACAACTAGAGCTCCCAGCAATTCACAGAGCTTCTTTTGCCAGAGACAATTTAAGCTACCTAGTTTACAAAGAGGAAGATAAATTATATAGATTAGAACAGTGGCTTCAAAACTTAAAAGGTAAAGCTATTGTCTATGTGCGCAGTCGTAAAATGTGCGTAGAGATAAGCAACCAACTAAATACCTTGGGTATAGCTTCTACATTCTATCACGGGGGTATTAATACAGAAGAGAAGGAGAAGAAAATGCTATCTTGGCAACAAGGTAAAACGCCTGTAATTGTAGCAACTAATGCCTTTGGGATGGGTATCGATCAACCAGATGTGCGTTTGGTTATTCATCTACAGTTACCAGATAGCCTAGAGGCTTATTTTCAAGAAGCTGGGCGAGCTGGACGAGACGGACAGTTGGCAAAGGCAATTATTCTTTGGAGTGATTATAATAAAAACTTAGTGCAATCTCAGTTTGTAGATGCCTATCCATCGGTGAAAGATGTTAAGTTCCTTTATAAAAAATTAAACAATTATTTTCAAGTTCCGTACGGAGAAGGTGCTTTCGATACCCATCCCTTTAACTTTGGTGATTTTTGTAAGGTCTATCAATTTAATTCGCTGTTGGCATATAATGGCTTACAGGTGCTGGACAGATTGGGAGTGCTTCAACTTTCTAAAACATTTGGAAGAAAATCTACAGTACATTTTACAGCAACGTCTGAGGTTGTTCTTAACTATTTTAAAAAAGATGTAAAAGCTTCTGTTGTAGGAAAGACGATACTTCGACTTTATGGAGGCATTTTTGAAACCGCTTCTAGTGTGAACTTACAGTTAGTAGCTTCAAAATCGGGACAGCCAATTTCAGACATCATAACAGTTTTGGAGCAAATGGAACGCGACGGACTTCTAGACTTACAATTGCAGATTACCGATGCAATGCTAACGTTTATGGTGCCTAGAGAAGACGACAAAACCATTAATCCGCTTGCCAAAGAGATTTCTTTACACAAAGATAAAAAAGCTGCTCAAGTACAGGCGGTTATACGTTATCTAGAAAATGATTCTGAGTGTAAAAGCATTCAGCTACTTCGGTATTTTGGAGAACGGGAGGCAACAGCATGCGGACTGTGCTCTGTTTGTAAGAAAGCTAGTGGTCCCATTTCGGCTACCGAACAAAAGGTACTTTCAGAAAAAATACGTATTCAGCTAGAAGAAGGTCCGCAAACTTCACGAGAACTTTCAGAAAAACTTATTTTTGCCGAGACAGATATTACCGCAGTACTCCGTCTTTTATTAGACAGAGGGAGTGTACAATTAGACTTTAGAAATCGCTATCATTTAAAATAATTAATTTGAGAGACTTACGTATTGTTTTTATGGGGACCCCAGATTTTGCCGTGGGTGTCTTACAACATTTGGTTGAAAACAAAAAAAATATAGTTGCAGTACTTACTGCGCCAGATAGGCCTGCGGGTCGTGGTAGAAAATTACGCCCGTCTGCGGTAAAATTATATGCCGAAAGTAAGAACATTCCGGTATTACAACCAACAAATTTAAAAAACGAAGACTTCGTTAAAGAGTTGAAATCGTACAACGCCAATCTTCAAATTGTGGTTGCCTTTAGAATGCTTCCAAAAATAGTTTGGCAATTACCCGATTACGGCACCTTTAATCTACATGCTTCGCTCCTACCTCACTACCGAGGAGCGGCACCAATAAATTGGGCGATTATTAATCAAGAAACAAAAACAGGTGTCACTACCTTCTTTATTGATGAGAAAATTGACACTGGCGCTATTATTTTAAAAGATGAAGTCGCTATTGCTGAAAGAGAAACAGTTGGAACCTTACATGATAGGCTGATGACTATTGGTAGCCATCTTGTTTTAAAAACTGTAGATTTAATTGAAGAAGCGAAGGTAGAAACATATGCCCAACCAAAAACCGAAGATTTTAAAGAAGCTCCAAAACTTACTTCAGAAAACACAAAAATAGATTGGTCTATGCCCGTAGCGCAGATTGATGCACTTATTCGCGGATTGTCTCCTTACCCCGTGGCTTGGTGTTACCTAAATCAGCAGGACGAATCTCAGAAAATAAAAATCTATGCTTCAGATTTTGAAGAAACCGAAACTGAAGGAGAAATTGGAGCGCTTACGTGTACCAAAAAAACAATAAAAGTGACCTGCAAAAACGGTTACCTATATATTAAGGAGTTACAACTTCCTGGGAAGCGAAAAATGGAAACTGCGGCACTTTTAAATGGCTTTTCTTTCGCAACTGATGCAAAACTCACGTAACCCCGCGTGGTTACTCAAGTTGTTAAAAATGGCAGAAATGCCGTTTGGTTATCAACAAACCACCAAAGTTATTAACAAAAACGTGGATTTACCCCGCCATTCCTTGCGTGAACCGATAATCCAATTAAATTTGTAGAGACAATTAATAGAAGTTTAACCGACAATTTAATTTAATAACTAAACTATGAACAAATCAGATTTAATCGATGGAATGGCAGCAGATGCCGGAATTACAAAAGCAGCAGCAAAAAAAGCATTAGAGTCTTTTTTAGGAAATGTTGAAAAATCACTTAAAAAAGGAAACCGTGTTTCTCTAGTAGGATTCGGATCTTGGTCAGTATCTAGAAGAGCTGCAAGAGAAGGAAGAAACCCACAAACTGGTAAAACAATCAAGATTGCTGCTAAAAACGTAGTGAAGTTTAAAGCTGGATCTGACTTATCAGGTGCTGTAAACTAATTTACCGCTCTTGTTAAAAACTTAAAATCCCGCCAATGGCGGGATTTTTTTTTTATATGAAAGTGCTTTCACTCAAGCTTTTAATTGCTTATTAAGTAATTAATGTTTAGTTTTAAGACGAACTAACTAATTAATCATGATCTCGCTGAAACCAACCAAGGGAGTATTATTGGTCGCCGAACCTTCCATTATAGGAGATGTTTCCTTTAATAGGTCTATCGTCTTGCTTGCAGAATATAATAACGAAGGTTCTGTTGGGTTTATACTAAATAAGCCTTTAGAATACACTTTACACGATTTTATTCCTGAGATTAACTCTACCCTACCTGTCTACAATGGCGGCCCAGTAGAGCAGGATAATTTGTATTTCATTCATAAGGTACCAGATTTGGTTCCAGGGAGTATAGAAATCTCTAATGGTATTTACTGGGGAGGTGATTTTAATGCTATTGCCGACTTATTAAAAAATGATGAGCTTAAAGAAGATCAAATTCGTTTCTTTTTAGGGTATTCTGGCTGGGCTAACGAACAGTTAGAGCAAGAACTAGCACTAAATAGTTGGGTGGTCACTCCTAATGAGTACAAAAACAAAATCATTGGGAAACCCTACTCAAACTTTTGGAAAGAAAAAATGATTGAATTTGGAGGTGATTATTTAATTTGGTCTAACTCTCCAGAAGACCCAAGTTACAACTAACCCAAACGCGCTTTTACATTTAATTTTTGAAGCAACTCTTTTGCAACCTTGTTTGCGTATTCCTTTTTTCTATATTTTGAAATTGGCTGAATACCAATAATTGTATTTGTGATAAAAATTTCGTCTGCCTTTTGTAGCTCAAAGGGAGATACAGCACTTTCTTCTAGGATATAATCTGGTAACTGCCCTAAAATAGAAATGATTTGTTTTCGTAAGATACCATTAAGGCAACCATCGCTAAGCGGCGGTGTTTTTATCTTATAGCCGTTTACCAAAAATAGGTTTCCATTTAGGGCTTCTATAACTTGCTTCTTTTCATTTAGCAGCAAACAATTGGCATACCCATTTTCCTTCGCATAAATACTACCTAAAACATTAATAATCCTGTTATTAGACTTGAGTGTTGAAAGCAAGCCAGAAGTTACAAAATGGTCCTTAAATAATTCTACCTCGTAGGCATCATCGTTGAAGGTGTAAAACGCATTTTCTAAAACAGATGCCGAAATATAAAACGACACATTGTTGGTGTCTGGTGTATAGGTTCCGCCT
This sequence comes from Rasiella rasia, assembly GCF_011044175.1. Lineage (GTDB taxonomy): Bacteria > Bacteroidota > Bacteroidia > Flavobacteriales > Flavobacteriaceae > Marinirhabdus > Marinirhabdus rasia. The sequence continues at coordinate 3,362,599 of NZ_CP049057.1, read as the reverse complement.
TCATCTCTCCAGACAACAATTTTTACACGAATTGCATTGTTAGAAGCTTCTACGGTTGCCACCGTGTCTAGCACCTGCTGCTCTAGATATTCTGGTGTAAAAGACATGGGTATTTCCATTCTAAGTATTCGCATAGAAGCCATTAATCTAAAATAATGATCTTCCCAGAACAATACTTTTCCAGCCGAAACACGTATCGTTTCAAACACCGCATCGCCATAATTAAGTCCTCGATTAGCATGAGAAATTGTTGCTTCTGTTGTTACTACTAAAGTTCCGTTTACATTTACCATAAAAAAAGCCGCCTCTTTTATGAGACGGCGCAAAGATATTATAAATTGGTTCCGCTATAAAACGGTTTCTATTAGATTAAGTAGAACCAAGAATTTGTTTTAATTCAGAAATCATATTATCCCAGAGCATTTTACCTTCCTCTACTTCGTCTTCTTCGGCAAAATCTGTAATCATTAAAGAGACATCCTTAGTGATTTCATCTACTTGAATACGCAATTCAAAAAAGTAATCGGTGCCTTCATCATCCATCCATCGAAATTTAATGCGCTCACCACTCTTTTTACCAAGGAGTTTTGCCTTCTCTTCGCTTCCATCCCAAATAAATGTAAAGAACTCACCACGAGAATTTACATTATCTGCGTACCACTCGCTCATCCCTGAAGGGGTAGAAATATATTGATATAACAAAGATGGAGACGCCTTTATTGGGAATTCCATTTCGTATTTAATTTTGTCTTCCATAATTCTGTTAGTTAAAGCCCAATATATAGATTAATTTTAAAACGGAAGGATAAAAACTAAATTTTTAAAGACAAATCTGACTTCAAGTTTTATAAAAAATATAAATGGTAAAGTTTGTAGCAATTCAAATTGTTACTATCTTTGCCACCTTAAAATTATGGCGAGGTAGCTCAGGTGGTTAGAGCGTCGGATTCATAACCCGGAGGTCAGGAGTTCAAGTCTCCTTCTCGCTACTACGTAACCCAGAACTTCTGTTCTGGGTTTTTTGTTTTTTATCGTACAAAGTTTAGAACACATCACATAACTGTTCCCTTGGTTAAGTTAAACAACTAACATTTCAACTATACCTTTGTAAGAAAACATTCAAAATCCAATCATTTATTTCAATTTATAGTATCTTTAAAGCTATTAATACTCCCCTTAACCAATACTTTGGTAAGGGGATTTTTTTATTCTATTAAATCATTAAAATTATGTGGTACAACGATTTACGACCCAATCAGGAGCTAAACAATATGCAATATGCGCTCACATTCTATATGGACGAGCTTAAAATGACCGAGCTTGAAAAAAAGAGAACTTTAGGAAACCTGATAGCGCTTAAAGAGGGTATTAACCAAAAAATACCCGACAAAATAATGGACGGCAATATTCTTCTTGCCTCCTGGAACATCAAAGAATTTGGACACCTTAAAGAGCGCCTCTCTGAGTCTTACTTCTATATTGCTGAAATTATAAGCGCATTCGATATCGTGGCTGTTCAAGAAATAAAAACATCCCTATTCGACCTAGACATAGTAATGAAACTATTGGGCAGTAATTACTCCTATATAATTACAGATATCACAGAAGGCACAAAAGGAAACAAAGAGCGTTTTGGTTATATTTTTGATTCGCGCCGTGTACGCCATTCTGGATTGTCTGGCGAGCTTGTTATACCACCAGAATTGGCCGATGACAATAGCATTATAAAACAATTAAAAAGAACTCCTTCTATTAGTGGCTTTGAATCTGGATGGAAAAAATTCTCGGTTATTGGTTTGCACCTACACCCAGGAAATAAATCTGATGATAAAAGCATTAGACGAGAAGAACTACGCTTACTGCTGGAAGTGCTGCAGAGCAAGCTGGACAACAAGCGTCTCTGGAACGAAAACCTTATACTTTTGGGAGACACCAATATATACGACAATAATTTAGATATTGAAGAGCTTGTTCGGTCCTTCGGTTTTATTGAAAACAGTGGTTTAAAAGGGAAACCTACCAACACAAGCAAAACCGAATCCTACGATCGAATCTTCTTAAAAGTAGATAAGTACTTCAAGTTTTATAACGACCATGATGAATTAGACTCCGGAGATGTGTTTGACCCTTTCGACTATGTATTTACTGAAGGTATGTGCTCACAATATCACGATATTATGAAAGTACACAAAGACGACCCAACTAGTTTGGTAGATGATGCCACTTTCTTAACGTATTATAATAGGTATTGGAAAAGAAATCAAATCTCAGATCATTTACCCGTATGGATTGAAATTGAAGCCAATTCATCCATAAGTTTTCTAAAAAGTAAAATGCGGAAAATTATTTTAGACTAAAACCACAACGAGTATAGCATTGTTCTAAGCTAACGCTTCAGATAGTTGCGCAATAGAAACACTGTCTTGCGTACCAGTCTTCATGTTTTTTAACGTATAACTTGCTGCTGCCATCTCACTTTCTCCAGCTAGCACCACAAATGGAATGCTTCGTTTATCTGCATACCCCATCTGTTTCCCCATTTTAGCATTGTCTGGGTATAACTCTGCGTGTACACCTGCCTCACGAAGTTTTTGTATGGCCTGCATAGCGTAGAGTGCTTCCTTTTCACCAAAGTTTATAAAAAGCACTTTAGAATTTGCAGTCACGGTTTCTGGAAAAAGATTGAGCTCTTCTAAAACTAGATAAATACGATCTAAGCCAAACGAAATTCCTACCCCGCTCATATCTTTCATTCCAAAGATTCCAGTAAGATCGTCGTAGCGACCTCCACCTCCAATACTCCCCATAGCAACACCTCCTGGAGCCGCAACTTCAAAAATAGCTCCCGTGTAGTAGTTAAGTCCGCGTGCTAACGTAACATCAATTTCTAGGTTGGCTGCGGAAAGTTTCAAAGTGCTAATCGCGTCTACTATAAATTCTAGTTCTGAAATTCCTTGCAATCCAATTTCTGAAGTGGCAAGCAACGTTTTTAATGTGTCTAATTTTTCCGAAGCAGTACCCGTTACCGAAAACAACGGCTGTAATTTGCTAATAGCTTCTTCTGCAATACCTTTGTCTCGCATTTCAGCTTTCACCTTGTCTTCCCCAATTTTATCTAGCTTATCTAGCGCAACGGTAAAGTCTATAAGCTTATCTTCTGCGCCCATCATTTCGGCAATACCGCTTAAGATTTTACGGTTATTCATTTTAATGGTAACGCCCTTTAATTGCAAGTCTTTAAAAACGGTATCGTATAATTGAACCAATTCTACTTCCTGCCACAACGATGTACTTCCAACCACATCTGCATCGCACTGAAAAAACTCTCTGAACCTTCCTTTTTGAGGTCTATCTGCACGCCAAACAGGTTGTATCTGGTAACGCTTAAACGGAAAGGTAATATCGTTCTGGTGTTGAACTACGTACCTAGCAAAAGGTACCGTTAGATCGTATCGTAGGGCTTTTTCGGAGATTTTTGAGGTAATTTTATTGCTGTCCTTCTCTGCGTAGGTTGCATCGTCCACTTTCCGAAGAAAATCACCACTATTAAGAATTTTAAAAATCAGTCGATCTCCTTCTTCGCCATATTTTCCCATAAGGGTTTCGCTGTTCTCAAAACTTGGTGTTTCTATAGGTTGAAACCCGAACTTGGCAAAATTTGCCTTAATCGTATCCATAATATAGGTACGACGAGTAACTTCAACAGGCGAAAAATCGCGGGTGCCTTTTGGGATGCTTGGCTTTTTCAAAAGAAATAATGTTTAGAACGAGCCTTGTTATTGGCTTCGAGTGATAAATAAGTTGCAAATATCTTAAAATCTAGCGTAAATTGTAACTTTATATACGCTTATTAGTCTAACGATAAACCGTTGCCACCAACCTATGTTTTCACTCTTCCGAGAAAATATCAGAATTGCACTAGACAGTATTAAAAGTCAGTTGCTTAGAACCATACTCACAATTATCATTATTGGTATTGGTATTTGGGCCTTGGTAGGTATTCTTAGTGCGGTAAAAGCGCTAGAAAACACCATCTCAAGCGATTTTGCATCTATGGGGGCTAATACCTTTAACATTCAACGATACGAGTTTACTGTTAATAGCAATCGCGGAGGAGAACGTAAAAAGGTAAATCCAATTATTAGTTACGATAATATTAGAGAGTTTATAGATGTCTATCAATATCCGTTTTCTCAAGTTTCAGTTTCATTTAGAGGTACAAGTGGTGCAGAAGTAAAGTTTGAAAGTGAAAAAACAGACCCCGAGGTACAGGTGTATGGTGTAAATGAAAACTACCTAGAAAATACGGGAACGAAAATAGATCAGGGTAGAAACTTTACAATTTTCGATATACAGAACAATGCAAAAGTGTGCTTAATTGGTGCCGATTTCACCAAGAATCTCTTTAAAAATGATAACCCAATTGGCAAAACCATAAGCATTCGTGGAGTGAAGTTTAAGATTATTGGGTTGTTAGAAAGTAAGGGAAGTACTTTTGGTAATAACCAAGATTTAAAAGTGCTTATCCCAATACAAGTAGCGCGAGGTATTTATACCAACGCCAATATTAATTACAATATTAGTGTGCGGGTAGACGACAAAGAAATGTTGCAAGGCGCGCAAGACGAAGCTATTGTGAAATTTCGAAATGTGCGCGGATTAAGCCCTGTAGAGGAAAATAATTTTGGCCTAGAACGCAGTGATGACCTTATAAATAGAATAGGAAGCATCACAGGAGCTCTTGAAATAGCCGCTTGGATAATTAGTATAATAACTATTTTGGGTTCTTCTATTGCACTTATGAATATAATGCTGGTTTCTGTAACCGAAAGAACACGAGAAATTGGTGTGCGCAAAGCGTTGGGTGCCAAACGCAAAACAATATCTACACAGTTTTTTATGGAAACTATTGTAATTGGCCAATTAGGAAGTGTGTTAGGGATTTTACTCGGACTTCTTACGGGTTGGCTCTTTGCTTATTTCACTGGGTTCGACTTTGGGCTTCCGTGGACAGCTATGATTGGCGCAACGGTTATTTCATTTGTAACTGCGGTAATTGCTGGATCGTATCCTGCTACAAAAGCAGCTAAGTTAGACCCCATTGAGAGTTTGCGGTACGAGTAATAAGTAGGAGTGCTATATACCCAATAGTATGCGGGTAGCGCTTAAGCAGTAATAATCTTCTCGAAGAATTGATATAGTTTACCTTTTGTGATGATAGCTCCTTGTTGGATTAATTTAAAAATATCTCCGCTTTTATCTTTCGAAAACGCTTTATTGGCTGTAAAAAACTCTACTGTGTCTTCGGCAAAGTTTTGTTGTAACCAACTATAGCCTTCAGGAGTGGTAATGTCGATTCCTTCTTCGGAAATTTTAAGCGAAATAAGTTGCATTTCGGTTTCAGCAATTTTAAATAAAAACAACTGCTGTGGTGAAATATTTTCTAGATAGGTCGCCTTTTGCAAGACGCCTTCCCAGACTAAATCACTAAAAACATCTAGCTCATCTTCTGCCACCTTAGGTTGCTCAACTTTAATCTTTTGCCATTCGTCTGCCGTGATGGACTGCGTTGCCAGGAAGTTTATAAACTCTGGGTGTAATTCTTCAAATTGTTCTTTTGTTAAACGAGTGTATTTCAAACTATGCTTTTTATACTGAATATGTTACTTATTTTTTTGGGAGTTGCAGCTTCGAGTGTCTAGGCTACCCCGCTACCAAATGGTTTATTGATTCAGGTTCTTGAAGTCCCCATTTCAATAAAACAAAAAGACCCTTTCAGATTATGAAAAGGTCTTTTTACTAATAGTAGGATCGCTTACTTTGCTTCAGCTACCACATCGAAAGTGAATGTTGAGATCACTTCTCTATGGAAACGAATCGTTGCTTCATACTGTCCAGTACGTTTTACCGAACCACCAGCAATAGCGATGTATTTCTTTTCAATAGATACACCTTCTTTTTCAAGGGCGTCAGATAAATCTGCATTGGTTACAGAACCAAATAATTTATCACCTTCACCCGTCTTTGCTGAAATCTTGAATTCAACTAAGTTGTTTAGTTTTTCAGCTTCAGATTTGGCGCTATCGATTACTTTCTTTTCTTTAAAGGCACGTTGTTTCAACGTTTCCTGTAATACTTTTCTAGCCGAAGGAGTAGCTAATACAGCCATTCCGTGAGGGATTAAAAAGTTTCTTCCGTATCCATTTTTTACAGTAACAACGTCATCTGCAAAACCTAGATTTTCTACGTCTTTCTTTAATATCAATTCCATCGTTGTCCTGTTTTATTTGTATAAATCTGTTACATAAGGCATCAACGCTAAGTGACGTGCTCTTTTTACAGCCACGGCTACTTTACGTTGGTACTTTAAAGAAGTTCCTGTTAAACGACGTGGTAACAATTTACCTTGTTCGTTTACAAAGCTTCCAAGCCAGTCTGCATCTTTATAATCGATATACTTGATACCAGATTTTTTGAAACGACAGTACTTCTTTGCTTTGCTAGTTTCTATATTTAACGGCGTAAGATATCTAATCTCACCGTCTTTCTTTCCTTTTGCTTGCTGCTGTAGTGTTGCCATATCTTATGCAGTTTGTTTTTTGTTACGATTTCTTCTCTTCTCAGCCCAAGCAATTGCATGCTTATCTAGGCTTACAGTAAGGTAACGCATAACGCGCTCGTCACGTCTAAATTCTACCTCAAGTGCATTAATTGCATCTCCGGTTACTTGGTACTCAAATAAGTGATAAAAACCACTTTTTTTGTGTTGAATGGCATAGGCTAATTTTTTTAGCCCCCAATCTTCTTTCGATATCATCTTAACACCTTTAGAAATAAGAATATCTTCGTATTTCTTAACTGTTTCCTTTATCTGCTCTTCAGATAAAACGGGATTTAAGATGAAAACAGTTTCGTAATGATTCATAAAAAATCTATTATTGATTTAAAATAACACATCAGCACCTTGCTAATGAGCGTGCAAAAATACTACTTTTCTACGTATTAACAAATCATAGAACGCGTATTTTTTCCAATTACTAAAGAATTAGGATTCAACACACTGTAAGTGTATTCTGACGATAAAAGTTAAAACGCGTATTTTCACGATAAAAGTTAAAAAAAGCTACCATTCGTCGATATTTTTTAATATACTTGTACTACTAAAATTGACTTAACCGTGGAAAAACCCTTACTTAAATGCGCTATCGTTGATGATTCAACCCTTCAACGACTTTCCATTGTAAAATTAATAGAAAATCACCCTTCTCTAGACCTTGTTGCTGAGTACAATAATGCTATAGAAGCTAAGATGGGCTTGGCTACTACCGAAATTGACCTCATCTTTCTAGATATTGAAATGCCAATATTATCAGGATTCGATCTGCTAGACGACCTAACGCACAAACCTCAAATTATATTTGTTACAGGTAAAACCAAGTATGCCTTTAAGGCATTCGATTATGATGCGGTAGATTATCTACGGAAACCTATCTCTAAAGAACGTTTCTTAAATGCCGTACATAAGGCCATTACTAATTTCAAATTAAAAAATGATGATGGTTTTGACGAAGAAGATTTCATCTTTGTAAAAAGTAATCTTAAAAAGCGTAAAGTTTTCTTGAACGAATTGCGCTATATAGAAGCATTAGGAGATTATGTAAAGTTAGTTACAGAGCATGACGCTCTTGTTGTACTCTCTACCATGAAGGCGTTTGAAAATCTATTGCCTTCAGATAGATTTTTGCGTATTCACAAGTCGTATATCGTGAATCTCGATAAAGTTGAAAAATACAACAGTAAAGTAATCGAGCTAGATCAAGAACAATTACCGTTAAGCCGAAATAGAAAGGCTGAGTTAGTGGAAGCGCTAGCAGCTAATATGCGTGCCTAGTACGGATCTACATCTATAATTACCCGAACACTTGAGAATTCTTTTACAGCTAAAAAACTGCGCTGCACCTTGGCTATTACTGCTTTTGTCTTTGCCAACGATTGCTGTTTAGGAATTTTAATCAGTACATTACTAATAAACTGATTACGAACCCTTCCTACGGGTGGTTGCTCTGGTCCCAATACATGCTCTTTAAACGAAATCTTTAATGCTTGCGCAAACCAGGAAGATGCTTTTTGCATTTTTCCAAAATTTCTATCTCGAAACGTAATCTTAATAGTTCTGAAATACGGCGGGTATTTAAATTGATACCGATCTTCTGCCTGCTGCTTGTACATTTCTTCAAAATCGTTTACACTTACCTGCTGTAAGATTTGATGAAGCGGGTTGTACGTCTGTATTAAAACCTTACCCCTCTTTTTAGTTCGACCAGCACGTCCTGAAACTTGCTGTAACAGTTGAAAACTACGTTCATGTGCTCTAAAATCTGGAAAATTCAGTAACGTATCTGCATTCATCACCCCAACCAAGGTTACATTTCTAAAATCAAGTCCTTTGGCAACCATTTGTGTACCTACCAAAATATCGATTTCGCGGTTTTCTAACTTTTCAATTAGCTTAGCATAGGCGTGCTTGCCTTTGGTGGTATCCTGATCCATTCTGGCAATGGTTTTATCTGGATATAGTACCTTTAACTCGGTTTCTATTTGTTCTGTACCAAACCCCTTTGTATCTAATGTTTCAGAACCACACGCCATACAAGAAACAAGCATATGCATCTTATAGCCACAGTAATGACATCGCAACTGATTTTTATGTTGGTGATAGGTTAAGCTTACATCGCAGTTTGGGCATTGAGGCGCCACACCACATGTAGTACATTCTACGAATGGTGAGAAACCACGTCTGTTTTGAAACAAAATAACCTGCTCTTCTAGCGCTAAGGCTTCATTGATTTCCTCCAGCATCCGATCGCTAAAATGACCTGTCATCAATCTTTTTTTATGACGCTCTTTTACATCTACTAACTCAATTTCTGGCATCATAACATTTCCGAAGCGCTCCTTAAGAAACACCAAACCATATTTGCCGTGCAGCGCGTTATAATAACTTTCTAACGAAGGCGTGGCAGAGCCTAGCAATGTTTTTGCGCCATGCAAATTTGCCAACACAATTGCCGCATCTCTACCATGGTATCTAGGCGCTGGGTTAAATTGCTTGAAAGAAGGTTCATGTTCTTCATCTACCACAACCAATCCTAACGAATGAAATGGTAAAAACAAAGAAGATCTTGCACCGATTATAATTTGCGCCTTGGGTTTATTAGCGAGCACATTATTCCATACCTCTACGCGTTCATTGACAGAGTATTTTGAATGGTATACCGATACTTGTTCGCCAAAATAGTTTTGCAGTCTAGATATAAGCTGGGTAGTAAGCGCAATTTCTGGGAGCATATACAACACTTGTTTTCCTGCCTCCAGCATGGCCTTTATGCTTTTTACATACAGTTCTGTCTTTCCACTAGATGTAACGCCATGCAATAAGGAAATGTCTTTTTCTTCGAAGCTGTTTTGTAACTGCTGAAAAGCGTCTTGTTGGGCTTTATTTAAGCTTTTAATAGGGTTGTTCTCTTCACCTTGATAGCGTACGCGATCTTGTTGCTGAAAAAACTCTTCGAGAACGCCTTTGTCGATTAACGCTTTTAAAGTGGCAGCCGTTGCCCCGCTCTGTTTTTGAAGCTGTACAGACTCAATGGGCTTCTTTTGTTGAGACGACAACATAAACAAGGTCATAAGAACCTCTTTTTGTTTTGGCGCGCGATTCATTGTATCTAGAAGCTGTCGTAGATTTTCTTCGGAAGTGTACGCTGAAGCAATTTTTAAGTACCGCTTCATCTTTGGGGTATACTGCTCGAACACCTCTTCTTCTATTGTTATCACTCCTTTTTCGAATAAGGTCTTTGTTACGGAAACCACATTTTTTCTATCCAGAATAGAGCGTACATCATTAATATGCAACGACGACTGATTCATTAAGGCTTCATGGACTAAGAATTCGTCATCAGTAAAGGTACTTTCAGAAGCAGTGGTTTCAGTATTTAATTTTATTATCGTTTCGCTTTCTAACAAATAAGCGCTTGGCAATGCAGCTTTCACAACCTCTCCTAACGTACACATATAGTAGTTTGCCATCCACTCCCAATGCTTCAGTTGTATTTGAGTGATAATTGGCGCTTCGTCCAGAATTTGATCGATGCTTTTTGTTTCATAGCTAGGCGGATCATTACTATGAATTTTATAGACTATACCCGTATAAATTTTAGACTTTCCGAAGGGCACGGCAACCCGCATACCTGGTTGTAAAAAAAACGCCTCGTCTTTGTTTACACTATATGTAAAGCTCTGCTTAAGCGGTATAGGAAGTATGACGTCTATGAAATACAAAGGAAACTTGTTTTTTAGTAATGGATTTGTGATTAGTTAAGCAAAGATATTTAACTTTTATCTCATGTACGCTAAAGTGTCTTGCTCATATTCGTTCGTTAGTCGCATACGATAACAAAATAAAAAAGGCCGCTCATTTACTGAACGACCTTTACTGATATTGTTGAGAAATCTTATTCGGCTCGCAACCAGTATTGTGTTCTACCTAAAAGGGAGAAACCTACGTAGCCTCGAACTTTCAATTTATTTGCTTCTTCAAGTTCTATATAACATTTGTAGAGGGTACCGCTCTCGGGATCAAGAATTTTTCCACCATTGTATTCGTCGCCATCTTTTTCTAATCCGCGAATGATTACTAAGCCTTGAATGGGTTTATCTTTGTCTGCCCCTTCACACTCTGTACAGATTGCATCTGCACGATCTTTATTTAATATTTCAGAAATTTTACCATAAACTTTTCCGTCTTGCTCGTAAATCTCTACGATAGACTTTGCTTCACCTGTATTGTCATCTATGGTTTTCCACTTTCCTAGCACACCTTGTGCAGAAACTGAAGTAACCGTAAATAAAACGGCAGCTATAATGCCATATAATTTATACATAATTGGGGATTTTATTATTTACCTAACATGGCTTTTTTCAATTTGCTATCTGCAGGATTATCTCCTAGCCAAATACCGAAAAGCGCCTTTTTAAATGCCATTCCTTTAATGGTTCCAAGTTCTTTACCGTTTTTATAAGCTACTACACCCTTTCCGGCCTGGTATGTTATATCGAACACATTATCTTCCACTATTTCGTCACTAAAAAAGGTAATAAATTTTTCTATTTCCGAAGAGAGCGAAGACGTATCACCATTCATTGATGCATCAAATCCTTCACGAACCGCATCACTCATAGCTTCACTAGAAACAAAACCAGATGTAATGTGTAATTTAATAGCCATCGTTTTATCTGCATTTACAATGCTTTTTGCGTCCTTAGATTTCTCTGCTAGGTATAAACCTCCAGAATACAACTTTAATACAAAAGCTTTTTTACGTATACCAGCACCGTTAAGCGACAGGTCTTGACCACCAAAATTTACAGTATTAGGTAATGTAACAGCCCCAACTTGGGTTTGTGCTACTGTTGCATTAACTGTAAATGCAACAACGAGGAGTAAAAGTAATTTTTTCATTTTTGTTTGTTATAATTAGTATTTCAGGTTATGTTTTATCTTTTAATCGCTGTAGAGAGATGTTTAGCTCAAACCCCAATAACAGCAAATTAGCGTTAATCCAAATATATAACATCATAATTAATAATGCCCCAATAGAGCCATAGAGTTCGTTATAATTGGAAAAATTATTGATGTAAATGGTAAATAGATATGTTGTTACCAAAAACAGCAATGTTGTAATAAGTGCCCCTACCGAAAAAAATTTTGAATGTTTTCCTTCTTTTGTACCGTAATAATACAGCGTGGCAATTACAATATAAATCATGACTACAAAGACCGTAAATTGCAGGATTGTTATCCAAAAGACATCATCGCTTATATAGCTCCGTCCTAGCAAATCAGCAATAACATATTCACCATATAGTATCACTCCTACCGTGATAAGCAACAACAATGCCAGAAAAATAGAGACTAAAATCGCAACTCCATATTGCCGGAAAAAATTTCGGTTTATAGTTACATGAAAAGAGTACTCAAACGCGCTAAAAATTGCATTCACACCGTTTGCTGCCAAAAACAAAGATAAAATTATAGAAACAGAGAGTAGTCCTCCCCTAGTATTTACTGCTATATCTGCAATTGTGGGATAGAAAAATTCTGCTGTTTGCGCGGGTAATAATTCTTCAATAAATACTAAAAAACGAGTTTGAAATCGAGGTATTGGAACGTATGGAATTAAGTTTAGTATAAACAACAAAAAAGGAAATAAAGCTACAAAAAAGCTATACGCAATAGAACTGGCTCTAGACGAAAAGGTTCCTTTTATGATACCAGTACCGTAAATCTCTAATAGATGGTAGAGTGAAAGGCCGCTTGATTTCACCACTATAATTTGCTTACTTTTTCTTAGAAAGTACGTACCAATGGGAAATAAAATTTGTGTAATTTTCTTGAATAGCCCCTTTTTGGGCTTCTTTTCTTTATGTGCTACATCTTCTTCGCCCATTATACGGCTTTAAGACTAAGATCCATGTTGTACACAGAATGGGTTAAGGCACCGCTTGAAATATAATCTACACCGCACTCGGCATATTTTCTCACGGTGTCCAATGTAATACCTCCACTAGATTCAGTAAGACACTGGTCACCTATCATTTTTACAGCTTTTTTAGTATCCTCATAATTAAAGTTATCTATTAAGATTCTATAAACGCCTTCATTTGTTAGAATTTCAGAAATCTCATCTAAATTTCTTGCTTCGACTATAATTTTAAGGTTTAAGCTGTGGTCTTTCAAATAATTTTGAGTGGTCTGAATTGCTTTAGTAATACCACCACAAAAGTCAATATGATTGTCTTTTAGCATAATCATATCATATAAGGCAAAACGATGGTTTTCACCACCACCAATGGTAACCGCCCACTTTTCTAAGGCTCTAATCCCGGGTGTAGTTTTACGCGTATCTAATATTTTAGTCCCTGTACCTTCAAGCAGTTTTACATATTTATTGGTCTTAGTTGCGATGGCACTCATACGTTGCATTGCATTTAACACTAGTCGTTCGGCTTTTAGAATAGATTGCGAACTTCCAGAAACATAAAAGGCAATATCTCCATACTTCACATGGCTACCATCGTTTATTTTTACATCAACTTGAAGCCCGTTATCTACATAATCGAATACTTGTTTCACAAAATCAATTCCCGCAATTATACCTTCATCTTTTACCAATAATTTAGCAGTACCTCTAGCATCTTCTGGTATACAGGCAAGCGAGCTGTGGTCACCATCGCCAACATCTTCTCTAATGGCGTTAGCAATGATACCGTCTATTTCTTTCTGAAATTTTCTTTTTGAAATCATAGGAGCAATCAATTTTTAGCTAAGGTATAAAAACAGCGGCAGTATGCAGCGGTAGCACAGCGTTTTTTGGCCTGAGAAGCAACTTGATTGCGTGTTGATGGTATATAAGAACACAGCTAAGGAACTTCACAAATCTTGTATCTTTACGTCATGAAAATTACCTTGCTCGCCATAGGAAAGACAGACGATAAAGATTTACAGCGTCTAATTGCCCTCTATTCAAAACGATTGGGGCATTATATCTCTTTTACTTCGGAAATTATCTTAGACATTAAAAATTCAAAGAACCTTTCCGAAGAACAACAAAAACAATTAGAAGGTGTAGAAATACTAAAAAAAGTAGCCCCTAATGAAGCCTTAATCTTACTAGACGAAAAAGGCAAAACGTACACTTCTGAAGGATTTGCAACATTCTTACAGAAAAAGATGAACAGCGGTTTAAAAAATCTAGTTTTTGTAATTGGTGGTCCGTACGGATTTAGCCAAGAAATCTACGCTCGTGCTAATGGTAAGATTTCATTGTCTTCAATGACCTTTTCGCACCAAATGGTTCGCTTATTTTTTGTTGAACAATTATACAGAGCATTTACCATCTTACGAAACGAGCCGTATCATCATAGATGATCTGGCAAATCACCCCATCCAATAACAATCTATGGCATCGGTAATCATATGCCATACGAGTCCGATAGCAACAATTCTGGTCTTCTTAAAAAAGAGGAGTAGTATGTATACACCAATTGCCCAATAGCTATGTAAGTAATGAAACCCAATGCTACAGCGCTCAGGGTCAAAAATTGGGGTCGCGAATAAGTGGTCTAGGTCTACCAACATGGTTGCGAGTAAAATTAGCGATACTTGTTTCCAATTACTTTGGTAAAAGATATAGGCAAAGGCAACAGGCACCAAAAAATGAAGACCATAATGTATGCTAGTCTGTAACATGTACTAAAGTTTCAAAAATCGCTTAATCCATTTTAAACGAGACGATGAATGTGGAAAATATTTAAGCGGTAATTCTAGCCAAGTACCTTTTTTAATGATACTCTTTCGATGCGAAAAACAATTAAATCCAGCCTCGCCATGATAACTCCCAATGCCGCTATTTCCAACACCGCCAAAAGGCAAATTGCTATTGGTTATATGCATTACTGCATCGTTCACCATACCACCCCCAAAAGATAAGGTGTTGAATACTTTTTTTCGAATGCTAGAGGAAGATGTAAAAACATAGGCCGAGAGTGCCTTCGGAAATTTTTGAACTTCGACTATTGCGTCATCTAGATTATCGTATGATATCACTGGTAAAATAGGGCCAAATATTTCTTCCTGCATACAAGCATCTTCAAAGGTAATGTTGTGTAAGATTGTGGGTGCAATGTATCTATCTGAGGCCTTTGTTTCTCCGCCAAAAAACACTTTTTGGTCAGGAATCATCGCTTTTAAGCGCTCAAAATTTGCATTATTAATAATCTGAACGTAGTTATGGTTATGAAAAGAAAATTGTTCTTTTTCTATTTCAGCAGTAACAGCCTGCAAGAATTCATTTTCGATACATTTATCTACAAGTACGTAATCTGGTGCAATGCAGGTCTGACCAGCATTTAAAAATTTTGCCCAAACCAAACGTTTGGCTGTCATTTTTAAGTTACAATCTTTAGTAATAAACGCTGGACTTTTTCCACCCAACTCTAAGGTCACAGGAATTAAATTTTTAGCGGCAGCTTGATACACGATTTTACCCACTTTAGTACTTCCCGTAAAAAATATCTTATCGAAATTTTGCGCTAGCAATTCTGTAGTTTCTGGAACACCACCTTCTACAACCTTGAAAATTTCTGGGTTAAAAGCTCCATTAACAAGCTTAGCCATTACATTACTTGTGTTTAAAGGCAACTCACTTGGTTTGAGAATAACTGTGTTCCCTGCCGCCAAAGCAGCGACTGCTGGAGCAAAAGAAAGTTGATAGGGATAATTCCATGCGCCAATAATTAAACAAACCCCCAGCGGATCTTTTTGCACGTAACTGCTAGCTGGCCAATTAATAATATTAGTTGGTTTACGTTCGTTTCTCGCCCAACTCTTCAGGTTATTTTTAGCGTCTTTTATATCATGATAGATTAAAGATAGCTCGCTGGTATAGGTATCGAATTCAGATTTTTTAAAATCCTTGTAAATAGCATCATAAAGCAACTGTTCATTGTCTTTTAGAAGCTTGTTCAGTTTATCTAATTGTGCTATTCTAAAGGAAATATCTTTGGTAGCCTGAGTGTTAAAAAATGTACGTTGTATTGCTAAATGCGTCTCCATTTTTAAATCGGGCTTGTAGTAATTTGATTAGCTGCTACTCTTTACCGCGATTAAGTACACGGTATTCTTCGTAGCAATCGCTAATAGCATCTAAAATTTGCAAATCGTTTGCAGTAGTGATAAAATTTTTGGAATAATTGCATTTATTCAAGATTTCATCAATATCAACCTTTTCAAGTTGTAGTACGGCCATTAAAGTTTCGCGGTCATACTTCGATTGAAGTAAGTTTTTAATCTCATCGTCTTCCTTCATCTTACGCAGTTTGCGCATCTGTTTAGGACGCTTTCCGAAGACATTATATAAGAAATCGGCTGGATTAAAAATGCTGCTTAAAACTTTAGAAACCGCTCCTGGCGACTTATCTCCGCCTTCGTACCCTGAGCCAATGCCCTCAATTCTGTATCGATAATCGTCGTACACAGGAATTAATTTTGCATCTACCTCTATATATCCAGTAAGTTGAACGGGACGAATAACCACCTCTTCTAGCGCAATACCTAACTCGGTCATTTTAACCTTAATATCGCCAAAACGCAGCCAGTCATTTGTAACTCTTACACGAATGCTCTTAAACCCTAAATAGCTAAAATACAAGGTGTCATTTACCGCAGCGCGAACTTTAAAAGATCCATCCTCTGTTGTCGTAGCACCGCGAACGCTATTTAGATTTACAATATTTACATTTTCAAGCGGCTCGTCATTTGCACTGTTGAGCACTTTTCCCTCTATAAGTTCAGGTTCTTGAGACCAAGCCGTTAGGGAAAGTAAAAATGTAAGTAAAAAAAGTAATTTCTTCATAGCTGTAATGGTACAAAAGTACATAATAAGACGTAAAATGTACGTCAAAGTTTCATTGTCCCTTAGAATTTAAATTTTGACAGCGCTTTTTGGGTAAAACTGTACTTCGTTTAGAATAGGGTTACTTTTATAAAAAAAGCCCGTGTTTGCTAGCTAAATTGCTACACGAGCCATAATATTTGTTCAATGTGTTATCCACGACGGCGTCTACCACCAGTACCTTTGTTGTCTGGCTTCGATTTACCGCGTCGTTTACCAGAGAATTTTGATTTAAACTCCTCTCCAGAACCAGAATCACTCTTCTTTTTAAAGCCGCCACCTTTCTTGAAGCCACCTCTTTTTCCTTTATCATCACCTCTTCTTCCACGACGATCGTCGCTTCTTTTGCCTCTGTCGCGTCCTCCTTTAAAAGAACCACCACTTCTACCACGGCCTTTACCTCTGCCGCCTCCACTACGACCTGTGTCTGTAGAGATTTCAACGTTAACATTTCTTCCTTCTAACGTAAAATCGGTGAAAATACCTAACACTAAATCTTTGTGTTTTGTATCTACATTAAAAAATGAAAAGTTGTCTTTTACATCTACTCTGTATACCTCATCTTGACCTAGGCTTAAAATATCTTTTAAGAAATCTTTTAAGCTCATCCAGTCGAAATCGTCTCGAGATCCTACGTTTAAAAAGAAACGCACTGTGTCTTTATTATCTGAACCAGACATGTCTCCTGGTGAAACATTCAAGTCTTTTGCTTTTTGATAATAGTTATAGAAACGAGTAAATTCTACCGAAAAAAACTTTTTAATTAGCTCTTCTTTGCTGAAATCTTCGAGAGCAGCATTTATTTGTGGTAGGTATACATCAATATCGTGGTTAATTTCAGTCTCCTTTATATTGTTGGCGAGGTGCATTAACTGCTTCTCACAAATTTCCATTCCAGAAGGAATTTCTTTCTGCTGAAATTTCTGTTGGATGATTTTTTCTATCTGCCTGATTTTTCTCGCTTCACTTTTTGAAACAATCACCATAGAAATTCCTTCCTTTCCAGCCCGACCTGTACGGCCACTACGGTGGGTATAGGTTTCAATTTCGTCTGGAAGCTGATAATTTATTACATGGGTAATATCATCTACATCTATACCACGTGCTGCAACATCTGTAGCCACCATCATTTGTATTTGACGACTTCTAAATTGTTTCATCACAATATCGCGCTGGTTCTGACTTAAATCACCATGAATTGCTCCTGCGCTGTATCCATCTGCTATAAGTTGCTCTGCTACTTTTTGCGTATCGCGCTTAGTTCTACAAAACACCACCGAGAAAATTTCGGGATTTGCATCTGCCAAACGTTTCAGTGCTTGATATCTATCTCTGGCGTTTACCGTATAATATTCATGAGACACATTTTCTGAGCCTACGTTTTTAGAACCTACCGTAACTTCAACCGGGTTATGCATGAACTTTTTAGCAATGGTTGACACCTCTTTTGGCATCGTAGCGCTAAATAGCCATGTACTTTTATCTTCTGGAGAGTGCGATAATATTTCAGTAATATCCTCATAGAAGCCCATGTTTAGCATTTCATCTGCTTCATCTAGCACGCAATATTCTATTTTGGAGATATCGATCATTCTACGACCAATCATATCTTTCATTCTCCCTGGGGTTGCCACGATAATTTGTGCCCCTTTTTTAATCTGTCTCGCTTGTTCTGTAATACTCGCTCCTCCATAAATGGCTACTACGTTTAAACCTTTAAGGTGCTTTCCGTAGTTATTCATTTCGTTGGTAATTTGCATACACAACTCACGCGTAGGTGAAAGAATAAGTCCTTGTGTTGTTCTGCTTTCTACTTCAATCTTCTGAAGCATAGGAAATCCGAATGCTGCTGTTTTCCCAGTACCTGTTTGGGCGAGTGCCACGAGGTCTGTGTTTTCTTGTAGTAAAATTGGGATTGCTTTTTCTTGTACCTCACTTGGGGTTTCAAAGCCCATATCGGTAATAGCCTGTAGAAGATTTTCTTCTAGGCCTAAATCTAAAAATGTCATAAAATAATATAAAAGTTTATTTGTACTTACTGAAGCATCTCGACAAATAAACCTTATCACTTCGTGCAGTACTACCTCACCCTGAGGATTTTCAAGCTGCAAAGATACCTTTAATATATGTTTTGGTACTAATCTTAGGTTTTATTTATGAAACTAACCCTTCGTTAAGTATTCAATAAGCTGTCGCATTGCCTTTCCTCTGTGGCCTATCCTACTTTTTTCAGACAAGCTCATTTCAGCAAAAGTTTCAGTATAACCATCTGGAAGGAAGATAGGATCATACCCAAAACCTTTATCTCCTCTTCGCGTTTTAATAATGCTACCTTCACAAATACCTAAAAACAGCACCGATTGTAAATCCATAGAAAGTGCGATAGCTGTTTTAAACCGTGCCGACCGGTCTGTTACGTTGCTAAGGTTCTTTAATAATTTATCGATGTTGTCTTCAGAACTTTTGTTTTCGCCAGCATAACGTGCGCTGTAGACTCCAGGCTCACCGTTTAGGGCAGAAACTTCTAGACCCGTATCATCTGCAAAACAATTTAACCCGTAATGATTGCGAATGTGTTCTGTTTTTAAAACTGCATTGCCTTCAATAGTATCTGCCGTTTCAGGAATATCTTCGATACAACCAATATCGGTAAGACTCAGTAGCTCTATATGATTGGGCAATAGCAATTGCACTTCTTTGAATTTATTCTGATTGTGCGTAGCGAAGACAAGTTTCATTGTGGTTTATAATTTACATTTTTAGATGTACAAAACTAAATGAAATTGTTGTCTTTGTGCTTGCTTATTTAATCGCAAAAAGAACCTTCTGAGGTCCATTTTTTAACCTTATCAAAAATGGTGTAGTCATTATGTACAGATGCCACATTGAGAAAATTCATGGAGACACCTGCTTTTGCCTTGTATTTAAGGCGCGCTAAATGACACGGCGGCGCTCCACCTGCCAAGCCAGTACTTAAATACGTTGAGTACGTAGTATCTACCATTAAATAAGGAACTACAAAATTCCCAAAGATTCCAATCTCAAATCGCGGAAACTCAACCCCTACGCCCATTCCGGCTATGGCTGGTGTAGCTGTATTGCAATCTCCTGTTTGTTCTGGAGTCTCTCCCGTAATAGCTCCTCTTGGGGTAAGTCTAGACCCATCGTAAGAGAAACCAGTATCACTATTGTATTTCAACTTCATACTCACTTGACTGCTACTGCCAACAGCAACTTCCGGAAAAATTTTCAAGTTTGCTTTTAATCGTAAGGTCACAGGAATAACACCGTACACAAGAATTGTTTTTTCAATTTTTGCAGGAATTTCGAGCATTGCGATTTCACTTCCTAATCCAACCGCCGCAAATTTCACTTCCATTTCTCCATTAAGACCATTATTATCGTATGAAAAATGTTGAGTTTCTCCGTTAACGATTCTTATTTCAGATGTGCTTTCAAATGAAGAAATGTTGCCTTTTGCTGTAATACTACATACCTTCCCTTTTTTTCCTACGAGTTCTAGCTTCATTTTATCGCCATCTGGCTCTATCTTAATTTCTATTTTCCATCCTTTTACGGTGGTCTTTAACTTTACAGACCTTGAGTTTGTTGAAGGAGGTGCCAAAAGTCCTGATACAGGATGTATCATTGTTGCGATTGGCATCCCTGCGTGTGCAGAGGTTGTAGCCATTGAATTATCGTCTGACCAATTTATGGGTGCTGTATAACTTAAATCAAGATCTTTATAATAGTCGGTTAGTTTTGCAAATTCACTTTGCACTTCAATTGTTGACCCCTGTGTTTTTACCGCAGTTATTTTTCTAAGGGAATGGCCTTCAAATAACACTACGCTGCCAGGTTTTAGCCCTGAAACTGCTGCATTTTTATTAAAAACGTACATCCCTGTTTCTGGGGTATAAGAAACAAGTGCATTCATAGCGACGAGCGGTACACTTGCTGTGTTTTCTTGAGTAGTAGCTGTAAATGTTTCTTGAGTTGGGACAATTGCATCTTTTAGAATACTGTCTCCATCTGAATTACCGTTTCCGCAGCTGCCTAAAAACAACAAAGAAATGGCGCTAACGCATAGAAATATCTTTTGTAATCTTCTCATAACAAAAGGTTTAAGTTATTCTATAAAGTTAGCTATTTTTATCGGCATAGAAACGCTCTGTAATTTCTTTGGCGCTTTTTATTGTTTTTAAAGTCCAATCCATTTCAATTTCTAGCTTCTCTTCTTCGGAAAGTTCCCAGTTAATAGTTGTTTGCTTGAGTCGAGTGACAACATCCTGCAAAACAATAGCCGCAGACACCGAAATATTTAAACTTTCAGTAAAGCCATGCATCGGTATTTTTAGAAATCCGTCGGCAGCTTCCATCATTGTATCACTTAAACCTTCGCTCTCCTTTCCGAAGAAAAAAGCCGCTTTCTTAGTGATATCAAAGTCGTGTAAGTATGTAGAATCGTTATGTGGCGTTGTTGCAATTAACTGATAGCCTTTTTGTTTTAAATCTGCCATACACTCTTGTATGTTGTTTTTTCTTTTCAGGGTCACCCATTTTTGAGCGCCCATGGCAATTTCTTTATCAATTCGCTTACCTAATTTTTCCTCTACCACATACAAATCTTGAATTCCAAACACATCGCAAGTACGCATTACGGCGCTGGTATTATGTAGCTGATAAACATCTTCTGTTACTACTGTAAAATGGCG
Organism: Rasiella rasia; assembly: GCF_011044175.1. Classification (GTDB taxonomy): domain Bacteria; phylum Bacteroidota; class Bacteroidia; order Flavobacteriales; family Flavobacteriaceae; genus Marinirhabdus; species Marinirhabdus rasia. The sequence continues at coordinate 3,341,373 of NZ_CP049057.1, read as the reverse complement.
TGTTCGTTTTGCCAATACCGATTTAAAAAGTTGCTTTCGGCGATCGGTTAAATAGGTTTGTAAGTAATTAAATAATTCAATATCCACAAAAAATCGTTTTCTACGAATTTATGGAAAACTTCTGAGTCTTGTCTAGCTCAACGCAATAGTACAGAAAATTATGCCTCACATCAAATACCTTATTTGCTGTCTTACTCAATATCTTAGTACCTTAGCATTTCAATTTTTTTTAAGATGAAAATAGCTGTACTAACTGGGGCAGGCATAAGTGCCGAGAGCGGACTTAAAACTTTTCGCGATAGCAATGGTCTTTGGGAGGGTCATGATGTAATGTCTGTTGCTTCGCCCGAAGGATTTAAAAGAAATCCTGAGCTTGTTCTAGATTTCTATAACCAACGTCGCAGACAATTATTAGAAGTAACACCCAACGCAGCCCACAAGGCCTTAGCAGCTTTAGAAGCTGAGCACGATGTTACTATTGTTACCCAAAATGTAGACGATTTACACGAGCGTGCTGGTAGTAGTAATGTGTTACACTTACACGGAGAACTTCTTAAAGTACGTAGCACTTTTGATGAGCAATTAGTACTTGACTGGAAAACAGACCTCAACTTAGGAGATTTTTGCGAACACAATCATCAATTACGTCCGCATATAGTATGGTTTGGCGAAGCTGTTCCCCTTATTGAAGTTGCTGCCGAAATAGTAGCAGCAGCAGATGCTGTGCTTATTATTGGCACTTCTATGCAGGTGTATCCAGCTGCGGGTTTAATTCAGTACGCCAGACCCGATGCGCGCTGTTTTTTTGTAGATCCTAATCCATCCATTAACAGCAATGCGCAACTAACCGTTTTTTCTGAAAATGCAACGACAGGTGTACCAAAAGCAATTGAAGCCCTAGAAAATAACATATAATGTCTTCAGAATTATTTAACCAGATTAATTACCAAAAAGCCTATAGAAAAAATAGACTTGGGGCGGCTAATTGGGTTCTTGAAAACCCTGAAACCTTAGAAGAATTGCTTTCATATTGTTTTCATGCAGATTTAAAATTAGCTACTAAAGCGACATGGGTGTTAGAATTTGTTTTTAGAAAAGACATAACGATACTGTACCCATTTCTAGATTATATATGTGAACAAATGCCTCATGCTAAAGGAGATGGACAGCTAAGATCGTTTGGGCTCTTTTGCGAAATGCTAACACTAAATTATTACAAGCGAAAAGAACCCAAGTTACGCCTGTTATTAAAAACTAAACATAAAGAAGTAATGACCGAATGCTGTTTTGACTGGATGATTACGAATCAAAAAGTTGCCTGCCAAGCAAGGGCGATGTTGGCGCTTTATTATCTAGGTACCGAAATAGATTGGATACACCCAGAATTAGCAACAATTATTAATCAAAACCTACCACAAGAAAGTGCGGGTTACGTGAATAGAGGGCAAAAGGTACTCGCTTTAATTTCAAAATATAGAAGCAATTGATTCTCACAACAAATCGATACCACAAACCTACCTTTCATCACACCTAATTTTGTATCTTTGCAGCTTCATTTTCCGCAGCAAAAAAGACGGTAAAAAACATCTAAAACAACAACCATGTCTACACAAGCCCTTAAAGCCATTTCACCAATAGATGGTCGGTATGCCTCTAAAACAGCTTCACTTATTCCTTTCTTTTCAGAAGAAGCGCTTATAAAATATCGGGTGCAAGTGGAGATTGAATACTTTATTGCGTTAGTTTCATTACCCTTACCACAATTGACTTCTTTTGACACCTCGCTATTTTCTGACCTTCGGAAATTGTATACCGAATTTTCTACCGAGCATGCCGAACATATAAAAAACACAGAAAAGGTCACAAACCATGATGTAAAGGCTGTTGAATACTTTATAAAAGAGCAATTTGACGCGCTTGGGCTAGAACAGTACAAAGAATTTATTCACTTCGGGCTTACATCTCAGGACATTAATAATACGGCCATACCACTTTCACTGAAAGATGCTATGAACGAATGTTATGTACCTCAATTGTTTGCAGTAAAAGACAAGCTAAAAGAACTTGCGGTAGAATGGGCAGACATACCTATGTTAGCTCGTACGCACGGACAACCTGCTTCTCCTACTCGTTTAGGGAAGGAAATTGAAGTTTTTGTGGTACGTCTAGAAGAACAATTCGATTTATTAAACAATATAAAAAGTGCGGCAAAATTTGGTGGTGCTACCGGAAATTTTAATGCGCATAAAGTTGCTTATCCTTCTGTAGACTGGAAAGCCTTTGGTACGTCTTTTGTACAAGAGCAGCTAGGATTACATCATTCGTTTCCTACCACACAGATTGAACACTACGATCATATGGCGGCATTGTTTGATTGTATGAAACGTATTAATACAATTTTAATAGATTTAGATCGAGATATATGGACCTATGTCTCTATGGACTATTTTAAGCAGAAAATTAAAAAAGGGGAAGTAGGATCTTCTGCGATGCCTCACAAAGTAAATCCGATTGATTTTGAAAATAGTGAAGGGAATTTAGGAATTGCCAATGCCATTTTTGAGCATCTCTCTTCAAAACTACCGGTGAGTAGATTACAACGTGATTTAACCGATAGTACGGTACTTAGAAATATTGGTGTACCTATTGGGCATACACTCATAGCATTTCAATCTACCTTAAAAGGTTTAAACAAACTATTGTTGAATGAAACTAAATTTTCCGAAGATCTAGAAAATAATTGGGCGGTTGTAGCAGAGGCTATTCAGACTATTCTTAGAAGAGAAGCGTATCCAAACCCATATGAAGCTCTCAAAGGGCTTACAAGAACCAACGAAGCGATAACAAAAGATTCAATTGCCGCTTTTATTGAAACCTTAGAAGTTTCCGAAGCCATAAAAGCAGAAATGCGTGTTATTACACCAGCCAATTATACAGGTATTTAATTAGTTTTTAACTTCAAATAAAAAAAGCCTCGGTATGTACCAAGGCTTTTTTAGTATTGTATTAAATTTTACTACATATCTAGGTCCATATCCATATCGCCGAACATACCTCCTAAACTCTTCAATTTAGAAACATCTACATCTCCTTTATCTATCGATGTCATTAGTTTTACCAAATCGTCTGGCTCCATATTGTCACCAAGAAGTCTAAATACTGCAAATCCTTTTTCATTATCACTTGCAAAAACAATAAGCTCGTCTATAGCATCTTCTTCTCCTGTAAACTTAAGCGTTGCACCTTGTTTGTTAGATCCCATTTTTAGCAGCGTTTGGTACTTCTCGTTAGCCAAAATAGCTTGCACTTTTTTGCGTTCCACATCGTAGTTTCCATTGTCATCTCCTTTTATTGGATATGCTACTACGTTAATTTTCTTTACACTATTAAGTACTTTTTGCTCTTCTGGGCTAAAGTCACTTTCGTCACTCTGTAGTAAGCTAGTTGCTAGATCTATTTTCAAAAATTTATCATCGTCTTGCTTATCTACTAAGTATTTCTGAAGCGAAGCGTCGTTATTACATGAAAACATGCTTAATGCGGCTAGCGCCAATCCAACTATATATTTTAAGGTTCCCATGGTTACGATTTTTTCTTGTCAATATTCTTCAACTCTTCACTACCTGGTACGTTAAGGTCTTTTGTAAGTTTAGACACTTTCTTCAGGTCTATATTTCCGGTAATACTCATGACCACGGTACGTTCTTTTCCATCTATATTCCCTGTTAGGTGCATTAGCAACTCGGTTACAAAATTATCATTTTTACCTTCTTTGCTATAAAACTTTACGTTTTTACCATCGTCTTTAACACGCATTAACTCAGAGAGTGCTCCATTACTTGAAACATATCCAGCAACTGCATCGTTCATTTTTGAAGCTACGCCAGGATTATCTGTAGTAAAGATTCTTACGTTATCTAAGTTATTTATAAGCTCAAGATATTCTTTCACTTCTGGGTCGTTGGAGTCGAAATCCATTTTGCTCAATAGTTTGAACATTTTCTTAGTTGCTACGAAACTTGTTACAGCATCGTCATTTTCAAAAGCCGCGAAAGGATTTTGAGCGTTCACTAGCAAGGGTGCTACCATTAACGCGATTATAATTGCTAATTTTTTCATCTGTATTTGTATTTGTGTTAGGGTTATTTTAAAATTTTGTCCTTTGTTTCGGCAAACTTGCCAATGTATGCTAATTCTTGTGCGCCTTCATTAAAATTGCTAGACAATAGTTGAAATGCTTCTTTTGTTTTTTCAAAGGCCGCAATAGCTTCCTTCTCTTCTGCAGTTAACGTTGGCTGTTGCATAAAGAATCCTGCCACACCTACTGCTACCAAAGCAGAAGCTGCTATACCTATCCACCAGCGATTTTTTGTTTTCTGAGGCTGCGGAAATAGTAACTCCTTATTAAAGGTTTCATCTTGAGCAATGGCCATAGCATTAAACAAAGGTTTGTACGATGCCAAATGCGGTGCTACCTCATCTTCAGAAAAATAAGTACGTAATAAAGCTTCTTCCTGCAAGGTTGTATTACCTTCAAAATAAGCCGATACCAGTTGTTCTACCTTAGTTAACTCCATAATTGTATTGTTGTATTAATTGTTCTCTTACAGTTTTTCGAGCTCTAGACAACGCCACACGAACGGCGGTTTCATTACTATCAAGCATTTTAGCGATTTCAGCAAATTCAAATTGCTCTACATCTCGCAACTGTAATACTATTTTCTGTTGTTCTGGAAGGGTTTCCATAATTTTAAAAACCAACGCAACCCCATCATTGGCTTCCACCTGTCGCGAAACATTTTGCGAATGTGGATAATTACTATGTACAATTTTCAAATTTCCTGCCTGTTTCGATTTTAGTCGATCTAAACAGTAATTTTTTGTCATTGTCATGGCAAAAGCCTCTGGGTTTTTATAGTTTTTAATACTACTTTTCCCTTTCCATAATTTCAAATATACTTCCTGCACTGCATCTTCTGCTTCATCTGCAGACACAAGGATTCTCTTGGCAAGTCTGTACAACTTATCCTTAAAAGGAAGCACGGTTGCTATAAATTCTCCTTGTTTCATATTAGCGTTCCTTGCAGGAACTGTTTTATTGGTTAGTGTAAAACACCCAATTAGTGCGTCTTATTATTACGACGAAACACCCTAACTTTTGTTACAATTTAATTGAAAGTTTACAATAATACCTTAATTTTAGGGGTTTGTAGGTTAGGTTAATAATTCATTATTTACCTTTATCATTGTACCCAAAACACACAAACAATACCTTTTTATGTTGAAAAAATCGTTTATCATCGCACTATTAGCTACCGCTACCGTACTAACCTCTTGTTTTAAAGACAGAGATGATTCAATTTCCGACGGCTTAAGTGATGAAGCCGCTTTTGCAGTGAAAGATTTTATCTACCGCGGACTTAATTTCTTTTATCTCTATAAAGCCGATACACCAGAGTTAGCCAACGACGCTTTTGCCTCAGACGACGAAAAAAATACCTTTTTAAATACTTTTGAATCTCCAGAAAGTCTATTTGAATTCTTAAAGTCTTCGCAAGATCGGTTTAGTTTACTAACTGAAGACTATGTAGAACTCATTAATGCGCTTAGCGGTGTTACCGAAAACAACGGGATGGAATTTGGCCTTGTGCTATATCCAGATGGTAGCGGTAATGTCTTCGGGTATGTACGTTACGTACTCCCAAATACAGATGCCGAAAGCAAAGGATTAACTAGAGGTGTTATCTTTAACACAATAGATGGACAACAAATTACCGAAGATAATTTTAACGCCCTCCTAGAACCTAGTGCGTATACTATTGGTCTTGCAACGTATGATGGTGAAACAATAACACCTACAGGCGAATCTGTAGAACTAACTAAAGCGCCGTATACAGAAAATCCAGTATTTATTGCAAATACGCTTACGGTAGAAAGCCAACCTATTGGCTATTTAATGTACAACGCCTTTACCCGCGATTTCGATGCGCAATTAAATACTGCCTTTGCACAATTTCAAGCAGACGGAATTACAGAATTAATTTTGGATTTACGCTACAACGGCGGTGGCTCTGTAAGTACCGCAACCGATTTAGCAAGTATGGTTACAGGGCAATTTGAAGGACAAGTATTTTATAACGAACAATGGAACGAAGATCGTCAGAACGAATATGCGAGTCCAGGGCTTTTTGATGGTTCACTAAGCACAGGAGAAGCCATTAACAGCCTAAATTTAAGTCGAATCTACATTATAACTACGGGTAGAAGTGCTTCGGCGAGCGAATTAGTCATCAATGGGCTCGATCCTTATATTGATGTTATTCAGGTAGGAGATAACACAACTGGGAAATTTCAAGCATCTTTCTTATTGTTTGATGCGCCTGCTCCAGATTTTGCTTTTAGCGAAGCTAACCCAAGTCATACCTACGCTATGCTGCCGCTAGTTTTTAAAACAGCCAACGTTGCTGGCGTAACCGATTTTACAGATGGGCTCGCTCCAGATGTAGCTCTCAAAGAAGATTATAGCAATTTAGGTATTTTAGGAGATGAGCGTGAACCGCTTTTAGAAGCATGTTTAGACGAAATTTTTCCTGGTAGAGCAACTAACAAGACTCCTTTTCAAGAATTAGAAGAAATTGGCGAAAGCAAACAGCAATCACCGCTCCACCAAATAATGATAGCAGAACAATAACCTACCCACAAATTTTAAAAAAGCACAAATCCCAAACACCATCATAAAATTGGTGTTTGGGATTTTTAGTTTGGCTTTTTCTAAAAACTTAACTCAAAGCCTACAAGCATATTTCTTCCTCTTGTTTGAAACCGATATATTTCTTCGTACTCGGTATCAAGTAGGTTTGAAACACCTGCAAATAGCTTAACATTTTGAGTTAGCTGCCCTGAAATATTGAAATTTAACAACCCAAAGCTATCAAGTCCAATAGTCTCACTTTCGAAGGTGGTTGGGTTAAAAAATGTGTCGTTTCGTTCGCCAACATACTGGTAACTTAGTCCAATAGTGGTTTTATTTTTCCAAACATAGGTAAGTGTTGCATTGGCCTTGTGCTCTGGAATCCTTAATGCAAAACGTTCGTCTGCCTGCGTATTGGTATAATTTGCAGACCCCGTAAGGTTTTTTGCAATTTTTCCAAACACTTCTACCTCTACCCCACTACTTTCAAAAGTTTCGGTGCTATTCTGATATTGAAAAAGGAACAAATCTGGATCTACATTAATGAAGTCAACAAAATTATCTTCGTTTCTATTAAAATATACTGCGCTTACGCGGAAATTCCCTTCCGTAGAAAATACTAAGCCTCCTTCAATAGTAGTGTTTTCTTCAGGTGTTAGCAGTTCATTTCCATAATTGGGGTCATAGAGTTGAAACAATGAAGGTGTGATGTATGCTGTGCTATACGAACCCAAAACCTTTAGCGTATTATTTCCGAAGTTAAAAGAGTACGACGGATTCACATGATATACAAAGTGCGTGTCGTATACGCTATGAATATTTGCGCGAACCCCAGCGTTCAGGTTCAATCCAAAATCTGAAACATAGACTACATTTACGTATGGGTCGATAATGTCAAAGTTAGCTAAATCACTATTCACGTCTTCATTAAAGCTCGTCTCACCAAATGGAATCGTAAATGACGAAAATTCACTCAAGTTTACATTTAGCCCAACAACCGCTTGAAACTTTTTAGAAAACCTGTAATTCAAATAGGTGTCAAGACTATAACTTTTCGATTCAAATTTTGAAGGAAAGTCAGACATAATTTCTCGATCTATCCATTGAAAACTGTCATTAAACACATACGATCCATTTTTGTACTTCCACTCAAAATGACCACCCGTTTTTATCTGTTCTGTGATACTTTGGTTTGCCGCATCTGTAAAGTCGAAGTTGTCAAAGCCAGCTTTAAACTTATCTATTGCCACAAACTGGCTAACAATAATGCTGTCTGTAATTTTGTAGCCTAAATTAAGTCGAGTGTTAAAACGGTCAAACACATCACTTTCGAAGGGTGAACTATCTTCAGGGGCAGCTACTGCAGATAGGCCATTGGTGTATCTATTGCTAAAATTTGCGTTGTAAAAAAAGCGGTTAGTTGTACCACTTATGTGTACATTGTTAGTAAATGTTTCAAATGTTTTGTCATCCTTAAAATCGATTTCTGTAGGGCTATTGCTGCCTAAAGTTGACGTAAAAACTGCGGAAATTTCCTTGTCTGACGTTTTCTTCGTAGTAATACTAATTACGGCCGTTGCCGCTCCAGAGCCATACAACACACTACTCGCACCCTTTAAAATTTCAATTTCTTCTATTGCCGAAGTAGCAAGTAGCCGAAGATCATAATCGTTTGCAATTTGTGAGGGATCGTTTAATTGAACTCCGTCTACCAAAATAACAACCTGTCTGTTTCTTCCACCTCGAACGTAATACGCCAAATTCTGTCCGTCGTTACTTCTAGCTCCATTTATTTCAATTCCGGCTACTTCGTTTAGTACATCTGCTACAGATGCTCCTGGCCGGGCGGCAAGTTGTTGGCTTGAAATTTTGGTGATAACTTTTCCGCTATTCTTTGTGGCTAACGGTGTTTTTGTGTCTAAAGTAACGGTGTCTAACAGCTCCGTTTGTTGTGCTGTGGCCGTTAATGCCAAGAGCGCACAGCCCATAAATACTAATTTTTTCATGTTTAAATGTTACACGAGACCATGTACAATGTAGAACAGTTGTTATCTCTACATTAAGAGCTAACTGGCTATTTTGCATCGTTCCTTTATCCCGAAGGGTTGATAATAGTTAGAATTTATGGCAGGTCTCCTGGCTTGTCTTTTGTGGCACCTTCCCATACGCTAAGCGCACAGTGGTATTGAAGAAACACAATCCGCCATAGGCGAACCGACTTACAGTTGCGGGAACAGCTTCGGTTTTTCACCGAATTCCCTTTTAAGAAGAAAATGCTACTTAGCAGATTCTTCACCAAAATTCGAGGCGAAAATACTGCTTTTACTTTTTTTACCAACAATATAAATAGTGTTATTTTTGAGCATGAAAAATTACCTACTACTTCTAACACTTAGCTGTCTTCTTTTTGGGTGTAACTCTAAAAAAGAAAATGAGCTAGAAATCATAAAAGACGCTAACCCGAAAGTAGCACAAGAAGCTACTCCCGAAGTCTTTCTAACAGATGTTAATCACGCCAAAGGGTTTAAAGTACATACCTACAAAGGCTATAAAAAGCTGGTGATTACCAATCCGTGGCCAGGATCAGACAAAGAATATAACTTTGCTTTGGTAAAAGATGCCTCGCTTATTCGAAACAAAGAAGCCTTTGATGGCGTAATTGAAGTGCCGCTTAAGTCGATTGTAGTAACCTCTACTACTCATATTCCGGCCTTAGAGTTGTTAGGAGAAGCCAATCGCTTGGTTGGATTTCCGAATCTTGAATATATCTCTTCTAAGGAAACACGAAAAAGAATTGAAGATGGCGCCATTACAGAATTAGGTAAAAATGAAAGCATCAATACTGAAGTTTTGATCGATCTTAATCCCGATGCGGTAATAACCTTTGCTGTAGATGGCGACAATAAAACGGTAGCAACAATTGAAAAAACAGGCATACCAGTACTGTACAATGCAGATTGGACCGAAACAACGCCCTTAGGTAAGGCAGAATGGATTAAATTTTTTGGAGCGCTACTAGGCAAAGAAAAAACAGCAGATAGCATCTTTGAGCGAATAAGAATAGATTATATAGCGGCCAAAGCAATTGCAACTACTGCTAAAACAAAACCCACAGTGCTTAGCGGTGCAATGTATAAAGATGTTTGGCACTTACCACAAGGAGATAGTTGGGCAGCTCAATTTATTAATGACGCAAATGGCAATTATCTCTGGAAAGACAGCGAAGGAACGGGTAGTCTTTCGTTAAACGTTGAATCTGTATTGGAGAAAGGTAAGTCTGCCGATTTTTGGATTAGTCCAGGGCAGTTTACAAGTCAGCAGCAAATGACAGAAGCCCATAGTGTGTATTCAGAATTTGACGCGTTTATAAACAATAACATATATAATTTTACAACAAAAAAAGGCGCTACAGGTGGCGTTATTTACTATGAAGAAGGTCCTAACAGACCCGATTTGGTTCTCAAGGATATGGTAAAAATATTACACCCCGAACTAATGCCCACCCATGATCTTTACTTCTTTTCGAAAATTGAGTAATGAGCCTAAAACGAAGTCATACCGCTTATTTTTGGATGCTTCTTGCACTTCTCATTATATCGTTTCTCGTAAATATTAGTCTAGGTTCTGTTAGCATCCCTTTTAAAGAAATAATAGCAACGCTATTTGGGGGTGACACCACTAAAGAAACATGGCACTTTATTCTACTCGACTATAGAATGCCTAAAGCATTTACCGCGGTTCTTACGGGTAGTGGCTTGGCAATCGCTGGGTTACTCATGCAAACCCTTTTCCGGAATCCGTTGGCAGGTCCCTTTGTTCTTGGCTTAAGCAGTGGCGCAAGTCTTGGTGTAGCTATTTTGATATTAGGGGCAGGTTCTTTAACTGGCTTTGTTGGAGGAGCACTTATGAGCCAATGGAGTTTAGTTTTAGCTTCTGCACTAGGTAGCTTTCTAGTGCTGTTGGCAGTACTCACCGTTACCCTAAAAATAAAAGATACCATGGCCATACTAATTATTGGTCTTATGTTTGGAAGCGTTACAGCAGCGGTAGTCTCAGTTTTATCATATTTTACCAATGCTGAAAAATTACAGCAATATATTTTCTGGAGCTTTGGAAGTTTGGGAAACCAAACGTGGAGCGGGGTTGGTATTTTGACAGCTATTTGCCTTTTAGGTATTTTAATGGCGTTTGCTAGCGGTAAATCATTAAACGCATTGCTCTTAGGAGAAAACTACGCCAAAAGTATGGGGGTACGCATGAAACGAACTACCATTTTTATAATTCTTGCTACAAGTCTTTTAGCCGGTGGTATAACTGCATTTGTAGGCCCCATTGCTTTTGTTGGTTTGGCAGTACCACATATTACAAGACAATTTTTTAAAACCTCTAATCATTTTGTATTGCTGCCCGCTGTAATGCTCTGTGGAAGTATTTTAATGCTGTTGTGTGATACTGTTGCGCAACTCCCGTATAGTGAATACACCTTACCAATTAATGCGATAACTTCGTTATTAGGAGCACCGGTTGTTATTTGGTTACTGGTACGTAAACGAAAACTATTGTTCTAATGGCAGCCAAAGGAAAACATATCATGTTAGAGGCACGAAATCTTTCGGTAGGATATTTCAGCAAAAGAAATCATACAACTATTGCCAAAAAAATTAGCTTTCAGTTGCCAGCTGGACAACTAGTTGGTTTGGTAGGTGCCAATGGCGTAGGAAAATCTACATTGCTTCGTAGTCTTGCCGGAATGCAACCCATTTTATCTGGAAACGTATATATTAATGGTGAGGCTATTTCAGAAAAAACAGCACTGCAACTTGCAACACAATTAAGTGTTGTGCTAACCGAAGCCCCTGCTTCAAAAAACCTAACCGTTGCAGAATTGGTGACATTAGGAAGACAACCACATACCAATTGGATGGGTTCCTTATCTGAAAAAGATACTGAAAAAATAAAGCACGCCATGACCATTACAGACACGGCGTCTTTAGCCCAGAAGAAATGTTTTGAACTAAGCGACGGGCAGTTACAAAGAGCGGCTATTGCCAGAGCGTTGGCACAAGATACACCTTTGATAATTTTAGACGAACCCACTACACATCTAGATTTGTACCATAGAGCTTATGTTTTAAAATTGTTGAAGCAACTAACAAAACAGCTAGGTAAAACAATTTTATTTTCCACGCACGAAATAGATTTAGCCATACAACTTAGTGACACCATGCTTGTAATGCAGGAAGATGTGGTCATCATAGATACCCCTTGTAAACTCATAGAAGCTGGCGCATTTAACACGCTATTTCCTGAAGATACCATTGCTTTTGATAGTAAGACTGGACGATTTTCAATAAAGAATTAACAATTCTGTCGAAAATTGAATATTTCATTTAGATTAAAACAAATTCTCAATACCTTAGTATCATCAATTAGGTCGCTATTCAAATAGCACATTTATCAACTTAGATACCACTATTATCTTGAACGAAACATTTCTATTTCTACTCCTTGCAGCAATATGTGTGCTCGTTGGTGCCTTTATAGGTAATCTCTTTGCGCGCTTAAAAATGAAAAACGAAACAGGAAAGCTAGAAGAGCGGTTACAGCAGTCTATTTTTCAGCAAGAAAAGTTAGAAGAGCGGTTTACTACGGCGCTTAATGAACGTGAAATAATTAGGAAGGAAAAAGATGTACTCGACAAAGAATTAGTGCGCCGAAATGCAGAATTTGACAATCTAGAACAGAAAAACAGAGAACAAAAAGCCGAGGTAGAAAAGCTACAAGAAAAGTTTACGAAAGAGTTTGAGAATCTTGCAAATAAAATTCTAGATGAAAAATCAAGCAAATTCACAAAGCAAAACAAAGATAATATCGATATTATTCTGAAACCACTTCAGGAAAAAATTGAGAAGTTTGAGAAAAAAGTAGACGATACCCATAAAGAAAGTATAGACAGGCATGCCATGTTACGCCAACAAATAATTGGCCTAAAAGAACTCAATGAGCAGATGTCTATAGAAGCAACTAATTTAACGAAGGCTTTAAAAGGTGATTCTAAAATACAAGGAAATTGGGGAGAATTAGTGTTAGAGAAAGTTTTAGAAAAAAGCGGACTCGAAAAAGATAGAGAATACTTCGTTCAGAATAGTTTTACCACCGCTGAAGGCAAACGAGTACTACCCGATGTAGTAATACATCTTCCAGATAATAAGCGAATGGTGATAGATAGTAAAGTATCGCTAGTTGCTTATGAACGTTACGTAAACGAAGAAGATGAAGTGCTAAGAGACCAAGCACTGAAAGAGCATCTTATTAGCCTAAAACGCCATGTAGATCAGCTTAGTAGTAAAAATTACCAAGACCTCTACGAAATGGAAAGCCCAGATTTTGTACTGCTTTTTGTACCTATTGAACCTGCCTTCGCCATTGCTATTAATAAAGACAACACCATTTACAATAAAGCTTTTGAACAAAATATAATTATAGTAACACCTTCTACACTACTAGCTACATTACGTACCATAGATACCATGTGGACCAACGAGAAACAACAGCGTAACGCTATCGAAATTTCTAGGCAAGCAGGCGCATTGTACGATAAGTTTGAAGGCTTAATAAAAGATCTAACGGGAGTTGGTAAAAAGCTAGATGATGCTAAAGGTGATTACGCAGCTGCCATGAATAAATTATTTGAAGGAAGAGGAAATCTTATTACCAGTGTAGAAAAATTAAAAAAGATGGGAGCCAAGGCTAAGAAGTCACTACCCGAAAAAATAATAAAACGAGCCGAAGAAGATGAAAATTTTGATTAAACTAGATCTTTTATGCTATGCCATATATAGCCTTGCCACGGTAATATGTGGTTTAGTAATGATTTCTGCAGAGCTAGAAGTATCAAAAAATTCAAAAAATTTGGCGGAAGCATTACCGTACATAGGCGGATTTGTTCTATTCATTGGAATTGCTTGTTGCATTGTAACATATATTAAAATTAGAGATACTAATTTTGAAGATTATAATTAAACATCGTCCAACATCTTGGGCTTAATTTTATGAAAAAAATTCTCTTTATTATCCTTGGAAGCTTGCTGGCAATCTATTTACTATATTTTGCCTTTGTGTATTATGTTCCTTATAGTGAAGGTACTCGTGCTGGGGAACTTATTAAATTTAGCAATAAAGGTGTGGTTTTTAAAACTTGGGAAGGAGAAATTAGCCAAGGTATTAGCGGAGCTCAAATTTTTCAATTTTCAGTATTAGACAACGAAGAAGAAGTAATTGATAAAATGAACGAATTACAAGGGCGTTATGTAAAAGTAGGCTACGTAGAGCGTTACAGCACTTTCTTTTTCTGGGGAGATACTAAATACTTTATTAATTCTGTAGAAGAAGAACCTTCACCGTTCTTTAATAAGTAAAAAGCCCTAATCTTAAATCGACCAGGGCTTCTATTTTTACTACTGAAATTTTATTTGCTCAGATACATTTTTCTTCTTGAGTAAAGCTCGTAAAATTCATCGTCTTTAAGACTATCTATAAATAGAATACTCTCTCCGGTACTTTTCATTTCAGGTCCTAATTGCTTATTCACATTCGGGAATTTATTAAAGCTAAAGACCGGCTGTTTAATAGCGTACCCTTTAAGTTGTGGGTTGAAATCGAAATCGATTACCTTCTTTTCTCCCAACATTACCTTAGTTGCATAATTTACGTAAGGCTCTTTATACGCTTTTGCAATAAAAGGAACGGTTCTAGAAGCTCTAGGATTAGCTTCAATGATATAAACCTTATCATCTTTAATAGCAAATTGTACATTAATTAGACCAACGGTATTTAATGCAAGCGCGATATTCTTAGTATGATCTTTTATTTGCTGAAGGACTAAATCTCCAAGATTAAATGGTGGTAGTGTAGCATTACTATCTCCAGAGTGCACACCACATGGCTCAATATGTTCCATGATACCAATTATGTAAACATTTTCACCGTCGCAAATAGCATCTGCTTCGGCTTCTATGGCGCCATCTAGATAATGGTCTAACAAGAGTTTGTTATTCGGAATTTTCCGAAGTAAATCTACCACATGCTCCTCAAGTTCTTTTTTATTGATTACAATTTTCATGCCTTGTCCACCCAACACGTATGAAGGTCTAATAAGCAATGGAAAGTCTAGCTCGTCTGCCAATTGAAGAGCTTCTTCGGTTGTTTCTGCAACACCAAATTCTGGATAGGGAATGTTGTTTTCTTTGAGTATTGAAGAAAAACTTCCTCTATCTTCGGCCAAATCAAGAGCTTCAAAACTTGTACCCATGATTTTGATTCCATAGCGCTCTAGTTTCTCAGCAAGTTTTAATGCAGTTTGTCCACCTAATTGAACAATCACACCTTCTGGCTTTTCGTGACGAATAATATCGTAAATGTGCTCCCAGAAAACAGGTTCAAAGTATAACTTGTCTGCCACATCAAAATCGGTAGAAACAGTTTCAGGGTTACAATTAATCATGATGGTTTCGTAGCCACATTCTGCAGCTGCTAGCACTCCGTGCACACAACAGTAATCAAATTCAATTCCTTGGCCAATACGATTTGGTCCAGAACCTAAAACAATAATTTTCTTCTTTTCGGTAACGATACTATCGTTTTCAACAAAGCGATTTCCGTCCGCTGTTTCAACTTCATTTTCAAACGTTGAGTAATAGTAGGGAGTTTCAGCTTTAAATTCTGCCGCACAAGTATCTACCAGCTTATAAACACGCTGTATATTAAGTTCTTCACGCTTTCTGTATACTTCACTTTCTAAACATTTTAGCATGTGTGCGATTTGACGATCTCCGTAGCCTTTTTGTTTTGCTTCAAGTAAGAGTTCTCTAGGAAGCGTATCTAAGGTAAAACTTGAAATTTCTTTTTCTAAAAGGTAAAGCTCTTCGTATTGACGCAAGAACCACATATCAATTTTGGTGATTTCGTGGATACGACTTAATGGTATACCTAATTGTATGGCGTCATAAATTACAAACACACGATCCCAACTTGCGTTGGTTAGTTTGTCAATGATTTGATCGTAGTTGGTATAACTTTTACCATCTGCACCAAGACCGTTTCTTTTAATTTCTAACGATTGTGTGGCTTTGTGCAGGGCTTCTTGAAATGAGCGCCCAATACCCATCACCTCACCTACTGCTTTCATCTGTAAGCCTAACGTTCTGTCTGAGCCCTCAAACTTATCAAAGTTCCATCTTGGTATTTTTACAATAACATAATCTAAAGTTGGCTCGAATAAAGCCGAAGTAGATTTAGTTATCTGGTTATCCAGCTCATTTAAGTTATAACCTATTGCCAGCTTTGCGGCAATCTTTGCGATTGGATATCCAGTAGCTTTTGAGGCTAATGCAGACGAACGAGAAACACGTGGGTTTATTTCTATAGCAATTATTTCTTCCTTTTCATCTGGACTTACAGCAAACTGTACATTACAACCTCCTGCAAAGTCCCCAATGCTACGCATCATATGTATAGCCATATCTCGCATACGTTGGAAAGTACGATCACTCAAGGTCATTGCTGGTGCAACTGTGATAGAATCTCCCGTATGAATCCCCATGGGGTCCATATTTTCGATAGTACAAATAATAACCACGTTGTCATTATTATCACGCAGTAATTCCAGTTCGTATTCTTTCCAGCCCATCATCGCCTTATCAATCATAACCTCATGAATAGGTGAGATTTCTAATCCGCGCGTAAGCAACTCATCAAAATCTTCTGGTTTGTATACAATCGATGCTCCAGCACCACCTAGGGTATAAGATGCTCTAATTACCAAAGGAAATCCAAACTCCTGCGCTATTTCTTTACCCTCTAAGTAAGACGTCGCTGTTGCTTGTGGAGCCATAGGAACACCTATTTCTTCCATTAACGTTCTAAACTGCTCTCTATCTTCTGTAATATTAATAGCCGCTATATCTACACCAATAATGTCTATATCGAAATCTTTCCAGATTCCCTTATCGTCGGCTTCAATACACAAGTTAAGTGCTGTCTGCCCACCCATAGTAGGCAATACAGCATCAATTTGTGGGTGCTCTTTTAAAATCTTAACAATAGACTTTGTAGTTAACGGCAATAGGTACACATGATCTGCCATAGATGGATCTGTCATGATAGTTGCGGGGTTGCTATTAATTAAAATGGTTTCTATACCATCTTCTCGTAGCGATCGCAATGATTGTGATCCTGAATAATCAAATTCGCACGCCTGACCAATAATTATGGGGCCAGAGCCTATAATAAGAATAGATTTTATGTGTTCCTTTTTTGGCATTTCTATAAACTTTTAAGATGCTGTAAAATTACTATGCGTATGGGTATAAAAAAAGGGTGTTGTTAAAAAACAACACCCTTTTTATGTATGACTTATCAACATTATTTTTTGTGACGTGGTTCAGAAGAAACAGATATCTTTTTTCTACCCTTTGCTCTACGGGCAGCCAATACCTTGCGTCCGTTTACAGAAGCCATACGCTCTCTAAAACCGTGCTTATTTCTTCTTTTTCTCTTTGATGGCTGAAATGTTCTCTTGCTCATTGTAACTAGGGTTAATTCTTCTGAAAAATTAAATTAATTAGACCTGTGTTAAAAGTCGGGTGCAAATATACAATCTTTTTTATGCTAGACAAATGTAAAAATGAAAATAATTAAAAAGATTTTTCAATTAAAAAAAATGACAATAAGATGCTTTCAAATAGGCGATTTACAAGCCATCTTCCAAGAAATAGTTACCTTTGTAGCCCTTAAAATAAAAAATACATGTTCAATAAAAATATAAAATTAATTCTAGGTGTTGGTGTTTTAGGCCTAAGTGTATGGCAATTTACTGAAGGAAATATTGGAAATGGCATTATGTATGTTTTGCTTTCCCTTATATTTTTCTTCCTATATTTTAAAAATGAAATCATCCTATTAGCTTTTTTAAGGTTAAGAAAGCAAGACTTTGAAGGTGCTAAGAAATGGCTGGATAGGATTAAGAACCCTAAAGCTTCGCTTGTTAGAAAACAAGAGGGTTATTATAATTATCTGAATGGCTTAATGGTATCACAAACCAATATGAATGAAGCCGAAAAATATTTCAAGAAAGCTATCGAGTTAGGGCTTAGTATGGATGCAGATCTTGCTATGGCAAAATTAAATCTTGCAGGTGTTGCAATGACTAAAGGTAGAAAACGTGAAGCTGAGATTTTACTTGCAGAAGCCAAGAAGTTAGACAAACACAATATGATGGATGAACAAATTAAGATGATGAAGCAACAAATGAAGCGCGCATCAATGCCAAGGCAACAATTTGGTCAACAAAGTGCTAGAGCTGGAAGACGAAGTCGTCGATAATAGCTACAACTTTTTCTTACACGTAAGAATTATCGTATAATTTCTCACCTCTTTATCGAATTTTTTGTACCTTTCATCTAAAAGTAAGTGGCTCATTGCCAACCTTTTCTACCTTTGCAAGACTAATAAGTGTAAATAGATGATATGAGTAGAAAATTACTTCTTCTTACATTCTTAATTTCTTTTTCAGCGTTTTCTCAAGACACGTTGAATGCTCCTGTGACTTCTAAAGATACACTTGTTAAACCAATGTTCTCTCAAGAGATTACAAAGAATATCAATAAGTATGTAAAACAATCGCAATTGGCCTATCATGACCAAGATTATGTACGTGCAGATTTCTTATACGACTCCCTTGTAACGCACGTTATCTTAAACACATATTTAGACAATTTTAAAGTAAAAAAACGTTCTGGAAAGCAGATTGAGTTTAACGATTTCAAAAAGCCAATGATACTGCTTAGTACCGCTTCTTGGTGTACACCTGGATCTGGCACCATACCAGCACTAAACGAAATTGCACATACATACGGCAAAAACATAGACTTTGTAGTTCTTTATTGGGACACAAAAAAGAATGCTAGAAAAGCATCTAAAGACTTTAGTAGCAACATACAAGTTATCTACGTAGATGAACTAGAAAATAAAAGTGTAGATATTGTAAAAGATATGAAACACACCCTAGGGCTTCCAACTTGTTATTTACTTGATGAAAATAAGAAAATTATCGATATTCGTAGAACAGTAATTCATCCCTACCATACCGACTACCAGACATCTTTCGATGATAACTATACAGCTTTCTATGCAGGAGTGCAACTATTACACCGCACGGTGACTATAGAAACAAGTCTAGAAGTTATAGGAGTAGATAAAAATTAGACTTCCTAGCTATAATACTAGTAACCGCTTACGTTTTACTATTACTTTCCGAAGAAAAGCTTTATAGCAGCTATCACCAAAATTGTGGCAAAAATCTTTTTAAGTACGCCCTGATCTATCCGTACAGCGAATTTAGAGCCTATATACCCCCCAATTACAAAACAAGCAGCAATTATTAATGCATACTTCCAATTAATAGGATGTCCCCCTGTATGATAGGTATATGCTGCCACAAAAGTTACAGGAACGGCTAGAACTGCCAAACTTAATCCTTGTGCTTGGTGTTGATCGTAACCCAAAAAAAGCAACATCAACGGAATCATAACCACACCTCCACCAACACCCATAAATCCACTTAAAATACCAGCCAAAAGACCTATAATTATTAACGACAATATGAGAGTAAGATTCATGAATTTCAATTTGATTAGTTTTGGTTATTGCCCAGTATTGTAATATCCTTTTTCAGGTATTTGAATAAAGTACTCTTTCCCAGAAGCATTCTTTAAATAATTATCTCGCAACCAAGGGTTGTGCAATTTCAGTATTTTATAATTAATATCAAACTTTTTTGCAAAATCGGCAAAATCTGTCACCGCAGTATCCACTTTTACGGTATATGTTGGTATTGGTTGGTATAAATCCTGTTGTCTAAAATTAAATCCGTATTTCTCCGGATTACTAAGAATTTCCTTAAAGGCTAAAATTCGGAAAACGTATCTACTCGTTTCAGAGTTTAAAAGAATATCGTAATAATCATTATCTGCTTTTTGGCGAGTTATTTGCTTATTCACCCCACCATTTCCTGCATTATACGCCGCTGCAGCCAATGTCCAACTGCCAAATCTTTCTTTAGATTTCTTTAAATATTCTGCTGCTACTTTAGTCGCCTTTTCAAGGTCGTATCGTTCATCAACATACTCATTAATTTCTAAACCGTATTCACGTCCCGTACCTTTCATAAAATGCCAAAACCCAGAAGCACCTGCTGGAGAACTATTGTTTTCTAATCCACTTTCGGCAACAGCCAAGTATTTAAAATCATCTGGCAGCCCGTACTTCTCTAACAAAGGTTCAATAATTGGAAAGTATTTATTTGCACGCTTAAAAATTAAAAGCCCGTTAGATTGCCAATAGGTATTTACTAACAACTCGCGATCCATTCGTTCTCGAATATCTGGCTCATGTAATGGCACAGGCTCTCCTGCAAAATTCATGTTATCAGGTAGTGGAAGTGCGTAAACATTATAATCGTTTACCAACCGTTTTTGAACAGATTCGTCTGTTGTTTCTGGCTCTTGTACAGCATTAACACACAAACCGCTCACCAATACTACAAATGCCAAAAGGCCAATTTTTGAAAGAATACTCATTGCTTTAAATTTTCAATAAAGATAGCTAAACTTACTGCTGGTATCAAGAATTTAAGACTCTTTTATGTAGCTAGCACTTCGATAATTTTTTCTGAAACCTTACTGCCTTTATTTAACAGCATAATATGAGTACCTCCATCTATAACCATGCAGTTTTCGATGTTTTTAATAGGAAAGATTATGTCTCCATTTCCGTGAATATGAACCACATCTTTATCTGGTTGTCGCCTACGCCAACACACCATGTTCTTTATGGCCCAGTCTAGGTATCTTTTATCGCGCACATGCAAAAACTCCTGATACAACTGAAGTCGCTTTTTTGAACGTGGACCTACTGCAAACTTCGTAAGGTCGCTTGAACTAAGTACTAGTTGCGTAGGAATAAGCTTATAAGCCCTTGTTGTTCTCGCAATCCTTAAACGTCTTGGTAGCTCTTTGCGTGCTTTAACGCTAGAAATAATAATTACTTTTTGCAGATCAAGGTGAAGCGCCATTTCTTGTACTACTACCCCTCCAAAACTTACACCAACTAACACAGCATTGTTATGCTTCACTTGTGCAGCCATACGTTTAGCATAAACTACCATTGGCTCATGCCTGTTAGGTATTAACCATTCTATAATATGCATCCTGAACCGTTCTTCGGGGAGCCTAATATTTTTAAAAATCTCCTTTCCAGCAGCGAGCCCAGGAACAAAATAAATGTGTATAATGTCTTGATTCATAATAGGACATACCAATGCAAGGTATAAGTACCAATTTTTACGTAACTTTGTAATGCAAAGATAGGAAGTAACCGTATCTACCTTGGGGCATTTTTTAAATATTTAACTGTATAAATTATACCACATCCATGCGTAGTACATATGTAATCAATCCTAATTTATTCAATTGACGTATATCCCTAAAAGTTGAATATAATTGCGTCAACCTGAAAAAC
The DNA here is from genome assembly GCF_011044175.1 of Rasiella rasia. Classification (GTDB taxonomy): domain Bacteria; phylum Bacteroidota; class Bacteroidia; order Flavobacteriales; family Flavobacteriaceae; genus Marinirhabdus; species Marinirhabdus rasia. Next base: position 3,320,105 of record NZ_CP049057.1, on the reverse strand, counting down.
AACTGTAGATCTATTAAATAAAATTAACCCTCGCAACGTTGTATAAACAACTATTATAGTTTTACAAACAACGTTAAGTTATTTAGATTAAGTGCCATTGAAAACAATTAAAAATCCCAGTATTATGATTGAAGATGTAGAAATTAATGACAACGAATTTCTCCGCCAATTTGAATTGGAAGTAGGTGATAACATGGCGCGCATTGAGTATGCTTTGCAAGACCGAAAAATCTTTCTTACAAAATACGAAATGCCCGAAGACATGGAAGATCAAGGCTTTAGAGACATCTTTATAAGAGCGGTCTTTGAAGAAGTTAAAGACAGAGGTATTAGCTTAGTACCTACAAGTCCGGAAATCGCAGGCTTTATGCGTAAAAACAGAAGAAAATACAAAGCACTTTTACCAGTTGGCATAAGCATCTAGTAGAGGTTACAATTATATTATAATGGCTCTTAAACATTCTCTTTTGTGGTGATTTAAGAGCTTTTTATTTGGACAAACTCAAGCTATTCTATCTAAATCGAATCGTGAAAGTATTGCTAAAATCTTTTCTGTATACAATGCAAACAGTACTTTTATCTCAGATAAACAATACATATATGCCTAAAAGTACCTTTAAAACATTCCTCACATATTCATCGTTCTTAATTTTAGTGTGTGCATTCTCTGCATGTACTACCTATAAAGAGCAGCTCTCATCTAGTGCCAACAGTATCACTAACAACAAAAAAACACCTGTGCACACCTTCTACGTAGCCGGTGGGTTAGGTACAACCAATAGTACAACTAATCAACAAATTTTAAACAAACTGCAAGAACAACTCGGGGAGTCTAATAAACAAAGTACACTCTTATTTGTAGGCGATTATACTTCAGAAAATTTCGAAAATGAAGCCCTAAACAAAGCTTTGTTAGAAAAACAACTTTCCATCGCTAAGAATTTCAAAGGAAAAACCTACTTCACCCCTGGCGATGCAGAATGGAGTTCAAAAAAAACAGAACAAATTGAATGGGTAGAAGACTATATTAAAGACCAAAAGCTTAAAAGAGTTGTAGTAGAACCCAATAATGTTTGTCCGCTAGAATATCGCGAAGTATCAGAAGATATCGATATGATTTTAATAGACTCTCAATGGTATATTAGTAATTGGGATCGCGTAAATGGCATGAATGAAAAATGTACGCAAATTAAAAGCCGTAGAGTTTTCATTGAAGAATTAGAAGGCATGATTAAAGATGCTAGGGGTAAAAACTTAGTTATTGTAATGCATCATCCTGTATTTAGCAACGGTATGTATGCTAACAATTATTTTGGCGGATTTAATACAAAAAAGGTCTTTTTTAGAAGATATCAAGATCTTTCCATTCAAGTTTCTTCATTGGTACAAGAATTAGATAGGGTTACCATTATCTCTGGACATGAGAAGAGCCTTCAGTATCTCACTTCAAAAAATAAAATACATCAAATAATAAGTGGATCTATAGGTAGCGCGGCTAAAACCAACCTCAGCAAAGGAAGACTCACCACTATGGGAGGGCAACTAACATACGAAGGTCAATATACGTACGGTAAAGAAGGATTTTCGATCATTAAGTATTATGAAGATGGTAGTTCAACAGTCTCTTTTGTAACCGAAGGCGGTGAAAAAACCTTTGCCATGACCGCTCCTTTAGTAGACAATACGCCAGAAACTTCTCAACCTTCATTTACAAACAAAACAATACAAAAGGCCGTTGTTGATGATAAAAGTAAATTAGATAAATCTGGTTTTTATAATTTTTTATGGGGAAAACGTTTTAGATCTTATTACGGCATACCAGTAACAGCTCCTAATGTTGACCTAACAAAATACAAAGGCGGTTTAACGGTTCAAGAAGCAGGAGGAGGACATCAGACGTTTTCTGCAAAATTGAAAGACTCCAACGGTGCAGAATACGCTATACGCGGACTGGAAAAAGATGCTTTCAAATTTTTGAAGTTTAAAGTAAAGGGAATCACCTTCGAACCAGACGAATATCGAGGAACTTTTGCAGAAACTGTGGTTTACGACTTTTTTACCACCACACATCCGTACATGATGCTAGTCATAGACCCCATGGCAGCGAAGGTTAACATAAATCACGCAAATATTCAGCTTGCTTATATCCCAAAGCAGCCAAATTTAGACCCTTTGGGCACTAACTACGGAAATGCCCTTTATTGGCTAGAAGAACGTCCAAACGACGGTCACAACAATTACTCAGGTTATAATCGCGCTAATCCTGGTGGCGGATCTATCGTAGATTTTGAAAGTACCACAGATGTGCTAGAAAAATTACGTGAGGACGAAAAATATACAGTAGACCAGAAAGCATGGATACGAGCTCGTCTCTTCGATATGCTTATTGGAGACTGGGATAGGCATCAAGACCAGTGGCGTTTTGCTCAATATGAGATTAACGATGATGACACAAGATTCATTCCTATACCTCGAGACAGAGATGCAGCCTTCTCAAAGTTTGATGGACTCATGATGCCAATCATCAAAATGTTTTTGCCCGATACCCGATTCTGGCAGTCGTACCAAGATGAAATTCGTGATGTTAAGTGGTATAACGGCGAAGGAAACAATTTAGATCGTGCCTTTCTTACTGCCTACGGAAAAGCGGCTTGGTTGGAAGAAGCAAAGTATATTCAAGAGAATCTTTCAGAAAGTGACATAGATGCTGCATGGCAACGACTTCCTTCTGAAGTGCAAGACGAAACATCTGAAAAACTAAAGCAAAGTCTTAAATCTAGATTGAAAAAATTAGATGAGTACGCCAACAGGTACGCTACTTATCTCAATAGAACAGTTGCCGTACATGGTACCGATAAAGACGACAAGATTGAAGTAATCAGATTGCAAGATGGACAAACCAAGGTTACCATCAAGCGTGCAAAAAAGAACGAAAAAGACCCTGTAATTTTTGAACGTATATTTAACAAAGAAGAAACAAAAGAAATTTGGATCTACGGACTTAATGATGACGATGAGTTTACAGTTACTGGAGATGGTAATAACCCTATTAAAGTACGGTTAATTGGAGGCTTCGGAAAAGATAAGTTTACTATTGAAAATCGTCGCCAACTAAAGGTATACGATTGGAAATACGAAGAAACTGAGTTTGATGAGAAAAAACCAGCACACCAATTTACAAACCAGTTTGAAACCAATACCTATCACTGGCGCTACTTCAAAGAAAACAACCATGTAATTTTACCAAACATTGGATTTCAAACAGACGACGGACTTTTTCTAGGAGCTAAAGACACCTATACAAATTATGGTTTTAATGGTAATCCTTTTCGATACAAACACTTCCTTTCAGCCAACTATTATTTTAACTTTGAAGCAATAGAATTAGAATACGAAGGAACATTTGTAAACATCTTTCCACAATGGAACCTAGAAGTAGGAGGATACTTTACGAGTGATTCTTTTTCTAACAATTTCTTTGGCTTCGGAAATGATTCTAATTACGATGATGATGCGGTTGAAAGAGACTATAATAGAGCTAGAACCCAGCAAATTAAAGCCGATGTTGGTATCGCATTTAAAACACTAAAATTTAAAGCGTTATTTGAAAGTTTTGAGGTGCAAGATTCGCCAGACAGACTTTTTACACCAAGTAATTTAGCTGTGAACCCCAATGTATTCGACATGCAAAATTATGTAGGTGGTGAGGCTAGTGTTAAGTATCGCAACCAAAATGCAATGGATTTTCCAACAAAAGCACGCCATTTCGAGGCCGTAGTTGGGTATAAAAGTAATCTCGAATTAAGCAACAATGCGTTTGCATACGCTGGACTAAAGGTTGGTTTTGAAGAAGGTTTAGTACCGTCGGGTAGTCTAGTTTTGGGCTCGTCTGCAGCTGTTAGAACCAATATTGGAGATGATTATTTCTTCTACCATGCAAATTCTATTGGTGGCAATAATGGCCTACGCGGATATAGAAATGAGCGTTTTACAGGCGAAACTTCCTTTTATCATACGAGCGACTTAAAACTAAGATTGGCACGAATTACTACATCTGTAGTTCCTATTACCTTTGGAATGTTTGGTGGTTTTGACTACGGAAGGGTTTGGAGTGATGTAGATACCTCAGACACGCTGCATACATCGTATGGAGGTGGTATTTGGCTAAGCGGACTTAATTCATTGGCATTAAAGGCAGGGTATTTTGTTTCGGAAGAAGACGCAATAATTCAGGTAGGATTTTTATTGACCAACTAAAATCGGTTCTTGTACATACTGAAATCGTACAAGTCCGTCTTCATCTATTTCCGTTAACGTAACTTCATGCATAGTATTTACAAGCTCCGGATTCCACGGGGCTTTTACTTTTACATAATTTTCGGTAAATCCGTGAATGTACCCCAACTTGTTTTCACCTTCAAATAAAATGGTTCGCTTTGTACCTATTTGTCCTTCGTAAAAAGCGCGTCGTTTTTTAGCCGAAAGTCCCCGAAGCATTTTACTGCGTTTTGCACGAACATTTTTAGGCACAACCCCATCCATAGTCGCTGCCGGAGTATTATCCCTTTCAGAATAGGTAAAAACATGTAAATATGAGATGTCTAATTCGTTCAAGAAATGATAGGTTTCTAAAAACCGTTCTTCCGTTTCACCCGGAAATCCAACAATTACGTCTACGCCAATACAAGCATGCGGCATTACCGTTTTAATTTTATTCACGCGATCTACATACAATTCGCGCATATAGCGACGACGCATTAATTTCAACAAAGCGTTACTACCACTTTGCAGTGGTATATGAAAATGAGGTACAAAGGTTCTAGATTTAGATACAAAATCTATGGTCTCATTTTTTAACAAATTTGGTTCAATAGAAGAAATACGAAGACGTTCTACACCTTGCACATCGTCCAAAGCTTCGCATAGCTCTAAAAAGGTATGTTCATGTTTTTTGTTTCCAAATTCTCCTTTACCGTAATCACCAATATTTACGCCTGTTAAAACAATCTCTTTTATGTTTTGTTCGGAAATTTCCGCAGCATTTTTTAAAACATTCTCAAGAGTATCGCTCCTAGAAATACCACGTGCTAATGGAATCGTACAGTACGTACATTTATAATCACAGCCGTCCTGTACTTTTAAAAAAGCCCTGGTTCTATCACCCACACTATACGACCCTACGTAAAAATCTGCATCTTCAATTTCACAAGAATGTATTTGCGCCGATGTGCTGCGATCGGGGCTAGCTAATAAGTCGTTAATATAAGAGGTAATCTTAAACTTTTCTGTAGCACCCAACACCAAATCTACCCCATTAACATCTGCCAATTCTTGTGGTTTTAGTTGCGCATAACAACCCACCGCAGCCACAAAAGCTTCAGGATTACTCTTTTGAGCCTTCTTTACAATACTTTTAAAGCGCTTGTCGGCATTTTCTGTAACACTACAGGTATTGATAACATAAATATCTGCCTTTTCTGAAAAGTCAACACGTGAAAATCCTTCGTCCTCAAAATTTCTGGCGATAGTAGCTGTTTCACTGAAATTCAGTTTACAGCCAAGCGTGTAGTATGCGACTTTTTTGTGTGTAGACATCAATAACTAAAATTGAGGGCAAAGGTAGCAATTTCTATACTAATCGAAAGTAGTGTATGCGCAGAGTTGAAAGCAAGAAGCGAAACGTTTAACGCCTTGTTTATTGCATAAATGTATTACTTTTGAAAGAACAGCAATACAACTTTATAACTCTCTAACTTGAGTAGATGATTATTGGAAGAAGACAATTAATTGGGGAGAAACAACCCATACTTTAGCCGAAGTTGTTCTTGTCTGCCGTAAATAAATTGAACCATTTGAAACAGAGTAATTCACAATCTTATCTGGCATTAAACATACAGCATCCCAGCTCTAGAACCCAGCACCCTACAAACAAATACTACCTACTCTTATTTATAGGAGTAGCTCTAGTGCTTTTCTTGGCATCCTGCACAAACAATAATGATGGCTCTAACGATCACTTAGTTTTTAGATACAACGAACACAGCAATATTGCCTCTTTAGACCCGGCATTTGCAAGAAATCCGCAAACTATTTGGCCTACAAATCAGCTATACAATGGGCTGGTTCAATTAGACGATTCTCTAAATGTACAACCCGACATTGCCAAATCATGGGTTATAAACGACACTACACTAACCTATACATTTACCTTGCGAGACGATGTATTTTTTCATAGAAATGGAGTCTTCGGAAATGATTCTACAAGAGCTGTTACTGCTACAGATTTCACCTATAGCTTTAAGAGACTCATAGACCCTAAAGTAGCTTCGCCAGGTAGTTGGGTGCTTCAAAATGTAGAACGTTTTTATGCCGAAAATGACACCACCTTTGTAGTCCAATTAAAACAGCCCTTCCCTGCATTTTTAGGACTGCTGTCTATGCGATACTGTTCTGTAGTTCCTAAAGAGGCTATAGATTTTTATGGTAGTAAATTTAGAAGGAATCCTGTGGGCACAGGTCCTTTTCAGTTTAAACTATGGGAAGAAAATGTAAAATTGGTTTTTAGAAAAAATCCGCATTATTTTGAAGTCGATGCTCAAGGAAAAAAGCTTCCTTACTTGGAGGCCGTGGCAATTACTTTTCTACCAGATAAGCAAAGTGAATTTCTTCAATTTGCACAAGGAAAGATTGATTTTATGAGCGGCTTAGATAATTCGTACAAAGACGAAATTATTACCACCACTGGTGAATTGCAACCAAAATATGAAGCCACAGTAAACTTAAATACCACACCTTACTTAAACACAGAGTACTTAGGGTTTTTTATGCCTACCAATACTTCTGAAGTTCAAAGTAAATTACTACGGCAAGCTGTAAATTATGGTTTTGACAGAGTGAAAATGGTGAAATATTTACGCAATGGCATGGGCATTCCTGCCATACATGGTTTTATCCCTAAAGGCCTACCTGGCTATAATGCAATTGAAGGCTATAGCTACCAACCCGAGAAAGCCCGTCAACTCATTGAAGCCTATAAAACTGAAAGTGGAAATACAAATCCGCAAATAACCATAGGCACCAACAGTCAATACTTAGATGTTTGCGAATACATTCAGCGGGAGCTTGAAAAAATAGGGATTGCCGTAACTATAGATGTAATGCCTCCCTCAACATTACGCCAAAAGAAAAGTAGTGGTGAACTAGATATATTTAGAGCCAGTTGGATTGCAGATTATCCAGATGCCGAAAATTATCTTTCTTTGTTTTACAGTGAGAATTTTACTCCTAACGGCCCAAATTATACTCACTATAAGAATGAACTTTTTGACAGCCTTTATATTACAGCTCAAAACATATCTTCAATAGACGATCGTAAATTGCTTTACACCAAAATGGACAGTCTTATAATACAAGATGCGCCTGTTGTTCCTTTATATTACGACATGGCGGTTAGATTCGTGCAGAAAAATGTTTCTGGCTTGGGTATCAATCCGCAAAATTTCTTGTTTTTAAAACGCGTAAAAAAAACGAACTAATGTCTAGAGCTTTACTACTTATTATACTTTGTGTAGTTACCTTTCAGAATATACGTTGCCAAACTGTACTTATAAAAGATAGTTTAGAAATAGAATTTAAGAAAACAAAGGAAATTTCTAATTCGTATTTGCACAGCAGTATGAAAATGAAAAAGAATGACCATCTGGTTAGAATTTTGGTTCGTTGCGATCTTAAGGCACTGTTTAAACAACCTGTAGACATAAATGCTTTCAGCCTAGTGGACACAGAAAATAAATTTCGGTACCGTATAGCCACTTATTTTGGATATAAAAAAGGACCATCGCTATTCTCTCATCGTGATTTAGGAAGAACGCATTTAAAAAAAGAGGTGCTTAACAAAAGAGGGAAACAATACAAATTCTTACCACCTCATGACCCTAACCTATTCGATAGTTTTAAAGCGAATAATTTTGAGGGATATACAAATATTGAAGTCCCCGTTAGGTACTACAACTTAGTAAGTGGTGAGGTAATCTCGGTAATTTATTACAGTCCATCTCAGAAACCTAATTTTAGAGCCGACATGCAATTTGTGGTGATTACTAATCAGAAAACACCAATGTTAAAATTGTACTATGGAAAAGAGTTTATAACCAACATTGAATTAGAAAATTAATCGCTGCATCATGACAACAGCTGGCTATTCTGGAACACCTTTGGCTAAAAAACTTGGCATAAAAGAGGGCACCACTATGTTGGCTGTAAATTCGCCTAAATCTTATCTCAGCTTTTTTCGTGAATTTCCGCCAAATGTTATAATGGCCCCAGTACGCAGCACTTCTGAAGATGTAGATTTTATTCATGTTTTTGTAAAGACGCAAGCCGACTTACAAACTTATGTTTCCGAAGTGATGCCTAGGCTCAAGAGAGAGGGCATGCTTTGGCTTAGTTGGCCCAAAAAAACTTCAGGAATCGCTACAGAGTTAGATAAGTTTTCAATTATGAAATTTGGCCAAAACCTAGGTCTCGTAGATACAAAAGTTGCAGCCATAGATGAACAATGGAGCGGTCATAAATTTGTATATCGCTTGCAAGACAGGTAAAATAATCAGCCTATTTTGTAACCTTTCCGTCTAAATTCACGTACAATTATTAAACAATTGTATGGCGTTTGTTGGATATATTGCTGCTGTAATCGCAAAAAAGACAAACGACGCCCGCAAGGAAAGGAGAAAAGCATCTTTTCAACAAAAGATGTCTTATCACACTAAACTGTATAAAACGCTAGTAGACCATAAGAAAATGAGTCCGACAGAGTTTTCTTCTTTCAAAAAAAGACTTCAGCAGAAAAACACAAGAAGTACTATTAAAAATATAGTGTTAGTGCTGCTATCAGTAATTGTGACCTTGGTTTTGGTCTACAATTTTCTAGAGTATATAAAATAAATAAAAACAACTGCGTATGGGATTTGGAGGTTCGGTAGCGGCTATGCTCGCTAGCATTAAGGCTAATAACGCTCAATTAGCGAGACGAAAAGCTAATTATCGCGATTCTAAATCGTACGGGTCTGTTACTTACGGAAAATTAGAAGATCACACAAAAATGAGCCCAACAGAGTTTACTGCTTTCAAAGAAAAACTAGCAAAAGAAAAGCGTGCAGAATCTAGAAAAACAATGGTACTTATTGCGATTTCGGTTCCTGCTGCCATTGGTCTAATTTATCTTTTAGGTTATATAATTGCTGGACAGCTTTAATAACCTCAATTTCAAATTTCTACTGTTTGTTTTGTAAGAAGCTAGAAGAAGCAGTTTGTATGCTACATATAAGAAACTACAACTACCCCCTTCTCCACTGTGCAGTTGCCTCAAAGACATGTTCTAAAATCTTAGCATCGTCTTCAGTAAAATCTACACCGCGACGGGCCATGACAATTTTGGCAACCTCAAAGGCCTTGTTGGTTTTGTACGTAGTCATACCACCATTACCACCCCAACTAAAACTAGGAATAAAATTACGCGGGAAACCACTTCCAAAGATATTAGCACTTACGCCAACCACGGTACCCGTATTAAACATGGTATTGATACCACATTTGCTATGATCACCCATCATTAGGCCACAAAATTGAAGACCAGTTTTTGCAAACCCTTCGGTTTCGTAATCCCATAGGCGTACTTCTGCATAGTTATTTTTTAAGTTACTGTTGTTGGTATCTGCGCCTAGGTTACACCATTCTCCTATTACTGCATTACCCAAGAAACCATCGTGACCTTTATTAGAATACCCCATGATTACAGAGTTATTGAGTTCTCCTCCAACTTTACTATGCGGCCCAACTGTACAGCCGGTATAAATTTTTGCGTTCATTTTAATGGTAGCTCCTTCGCAAAGTGCAAAGGGACCTCTAATTACAGCACCTTCCATGATTTCGGAATTTTCACCAATATAAATAGGACCTTCGGTGGCATTAAGCGAACAGTAAGGTAATTTGGCTCCTTCTTCAATAAAGATATTTGATTCATTAAAGGCGACTGTTTTCTCAGGAATAGGCTGTGATGTTCTTCCATTGGTAATCAAAGCATAGTCGCGGGCAATAGCTTCGTGGTTTTTAGAAAACAGGTCCCATGTATGCTCAATCTGAAAGACATCTTCATTGCTGTATTCAGTAATGTTGTAGGCATCAAAATCTACTACTTGACCTTCTGTTGTAAAAAAAGCAATGGGTTCGTCTTTATAAAAAACAGCTTGGTTTTCGGAAAGCCCTTTTATGAGATTCACTAAATTTTCCGAAGGAATAAAAGAAGCATTAATAAATACATTCTGCTCTAGCTCGACCATAGGCCATTTTTCAGACAAATAATCTTCGGTTACCGTGGTAGTGGTAAAGCCTAAATGTCGCTCCCATTTTTCACGTAAGGTGAGAATTCCTACTCGAATATCTGCGACGGGGCGCGTAAAGGTAAAAGGAAGTAATTGGCTGCGAACACTGCCATCAAAAAGAATATAATTCATAGGTCAATACAATTAGAACAAATTGTTATGTAATCTTACATTTCAAAAAACACCATTTAGATCACGTAATAACCAAAGGTGATGGTTTCATTCAAAAATAACCAACAAAAAGAACATTTAATGCTTCCTGAATAAATTTTAGAATTTTTGGAGTGGTAAGAACAAACAAAAAGCCTTCGATTTCTCGAAGGCTTCACTATATATACTAAGAAAGTAAAAAACTATTCGGCGTCTTTAACTTCTTCTTTTTTTGTTTCTTCCTGTACAGCTTCTTCTTTCACCACTGGCTTCTTGAATTTAGCGTACTTGTTCTTAAACTTATCGATACGTCCTGCAGTATCAAGAAGCTTAGACTTCCCAGTATAGAAAGGGTGAGAAGTTCTAGAGATTTCCATTTTCACTAATGGGTACTCAACACCATCAACCTCTAACATTTCTTTAGTCTCTGCAGTAGACTTTGTTAAAAACACTTCGTCGTTAGACATGTCTTTAAATGCTACTACTCTATAATTCTCTGGATGTATGTCTTTTTTCATCGTCTTGTAATTTTACTTCTCCAATTTTGAGAGTGCAAATGTAAGGATATTTCCAAAGTTTGCAATATAAATATTTTAATTTTTTACTGAAATAGAAATATTTTAGCAAATGTAGCTATTTATACCCTTTCTGTAACATTTATGTACCTTTGAATACTAACCTAGAAACCAAAAACAACGATCACATGGAATATCAAAAAGCTTCAGTAAAAAAAGTAGCACTACCCTACGGTGCAATTCTAGGGTTACTAACGGTTATGCTTAGCGTAATTGTATACGTAATGGACCTTACCTATGAACAACCGTGGTGGCAAGGAGCCATTGGGTTCGGTATTATGATTCTTTGTATTATATACGGAATAAAATCTTTTAAAGCCGATAATTCTGGATTTTTAAGTCTAGGTGAAGCAATTAAAGTTGGCCTTGCTATTTCACTCATTGCCGCAATATTTGGCGTTATATTCAATCTTTTATTCATGACTGTTATAGAGCCAGACTTTATGACTAATATGCTAGCCGTTACCGAAGACAACATGCTTGAGCAAAACCCAAACATGACACAAGATCAAATTGATATGGCTATGGGTATATCTGAAACTATGATGAGTCCAGGAATTATTTCTGCTATTTCAATAATAATGACCCTTTTCTTTGGCTTTATTATCTCTCTTATCACAGGTTTAGTAATGAAAGTAAACAGACCCGCACATATTTAGTATTTTTGCTGAATGAACCTATCTATTGTCATTCCCCTTCTTAACGAAGAAGAATCACTTACAGAACTATACCATTGGATTGCAAATACCATGCAGTCCAATGGTTTTTTATATGAAATCATCTTTATAGACGACGGTAGTACAGACGGTTCGTGGAAATTAATCGACACCCTCTCTAAAGAACATCCTGAAGTAAAGGCTATACGTTTTTTAAAGAATTTCGGAAAGTCGCAAGCATTACACGCAGGTTTCGCCATGGCAACTGGAGATGTGGTAATTACCATGGACGCCGATTTACAAGACAATCCGGAAGAAATTCCAGAGCTTTACAACATGATTACCCAAGGTGATTATGACTTGGTCTCTGGCTGGAAGAAAAAACGTTTCGACTCTGTGGTAGCGAAAAATTTACCTTCCAAACTTTTTAATTTCGCTGCGCGGAAAACATCTGGGGTGCAACTAAACGATTTTAATTGTGGCCTTAAGGCATACCGTAACGATGTAGTGAAAACTATTGAAGTGACCGGAGACATGCATCGTTACATTCCCGTTTTGGCTAAGAATGCAGGCTTTAGCAAGATTGGTGAAAAAGTTGTACAACATCAAGCTAGGAAATACGGAACTACTAAGTTTGGTGCCGAACGCTTTGTAAGAGGATTCTTAGACCTTATTACAATTTGGTTTCTTTCTCGCTTCGGAAAGCGTCCCATGCACTTATTTGGCGCTTGGGGAGCTATAATGCTCTTTGTAGGTTTCTGCTTTGCATTGTATTTAGGAATTGACAAACTTTTTATAAATACAACAGGTCGACTTATTACCGAACGTCCCGAGTTTTATATTACCCTAACTGCAATGATTTTAGGAAGTCAGTTGTTTTTAGCAGGCTTTATTGGTGAACTTATTCTTAGAAATAAAAAAGATAGCACCAACTACATCATCAAGGAACAACTAAACACCAATGCATAAACGCAGTATACAGAACTTCTCATTTTGCAGTTATGCTTTCAAGATTGTGCAGAAGACCACAATCAATTTCCGTACTTTTGCACATCGCATAAACAGTATTAGATTATAAATAATGTACGTAGACCCCAAGATTTTAGAACGTGTTAACAAATGGCTTACCCCCTTTTTTGACACTACAACCCAAGAAACCATCAAAGAGCTTATCGCCTTCGACCCAGAAGGGCTAGAAGATAGTTTTTATAAGAGTTTAGAATTTGGAACAGGTGGTATGCGCGGTATTATGGGTGTTGGGGATAACAGAATTAACAAATACACCCTCGGCAAGAATACCCAGGGCATTTCAAACTACCTGCACAAGCAATTCCCTAACAAACAACCCAAAGTAGCTATTGCCTATGACTGCAGGCATAACAGCAAAGAATTGGCGCAAGTTGTTGCGCAGGTTTTTGCAGCAAATAATATTCAGGTCTATCTATTTTCAGACCTAAGGCCTACGCCAGAATTGTCGTTTGCCGTTAAACACCTTAACTGCCAATGCGGAATTGTTCTTACCGCCTCACACAACCCACCAGAGTACAACGGTTATAAAGTATATTGGGAAGATGGTGGGCAATTAGTGCCTCCTCAAGATGCAGAAATTATTGCGGAAATAAACAGCCTCCCTTACGAGGAGATTTTGTTTGAAGGCAACCAACAACTCATTAAAAGTATTGATACCGTAGTAGATGAGGCATTTGCAAAGGCTTCAGCACAAAACGGAAGTTTTAATACGATCGCTTCAGCTAAGGAAAATTTAAAAATTGTGTTCACTTCCCTCCATGGCACTTCAATTACTATGATTCCGAAAGTGCTTGAAATGGCCGGATACACACAAGTTTCTATTGTAGAAGAACAAGCCATGCCAGATGGCGACTTTCCTACGGTAGCATCGCCTAACCCAGAAGAGCCAGAAGCATTAGCTATGGCACTAGCATTGGCAGAAAAACAAGGTGCAGACATTGTTATTGGCACCGATCCTGATTGCGACAGATTAGGCATTGCCGTAAGGAATGACACTGGAAAAATGACCATTCTCAACGGCAATCAAGCCATGGTTTTAATGACGCACTTTCTCTTAACCAAATGGAAAAGCAACGAAAAACTCAACCAAAATCAATTTGTTGCGTCTACTATAGTGTCTACACCTATGGTAAAGACAATTGCAGACGATTTCAACATTGGTTATAAAGAAGGGCTTACCGGATTTAAATGGATTGCCAAGATGGTAAAAGACTTTCCAGAGCTAGAATTTGTTGGTGGCGGCGAAGAAAGTTTCGGCTATATGGTAGGCGATTTTGTTAGAGATAAAGACGCTGTTACAGCAACGTTACTCGCCTGCGAAATGGCCGCACAACAAAAAGAAAAGGGAGGTACATTATATACATATCTTTCAGATTTGTTTGCAACCTACGGAACCTATAAAGAGGCGCTCATTTCCGTAGTAAAAAAAGGAAAGAAAGGAGCAGAAGAGATTGCAACCATGATGAAACAATTACGTGAAAATCCGTTTACCGAAATTGCAGGAAGTGCAGTGGTGAAGATAGAAGATTATGCCAGTAGTACAGTAAAAAACATACAAAACAACACAACTAACACATTAGATATTCCCACCTCTAACGTACTCATATACTATACCGAAGATGGCAGTAAAATTGCAGCAAGACCCAGTGGCACAGAGCCTAAAATTAAGTTTTACATGAGCGTTTATGCTGCTCCAGAAACAGAAAACGCAGACTCAGTCCTGCAACAAAAAATAGAAAAAATACAACAGCATTTGGCTGTCTCATAAATGAACTACTTTAAAAAAATAATGCGCTATGCACTGCCGTACAAAACGTATGCGTGGCTCAACATAATATCTAACGTCTTTTATGCACTCTTCGGAACCCTTGCCATGGTCTCGCTGTTTCCGATGCTTAGTGTGTTATTTGATAAAACCAAACAGCTACAGGTTGAACCAGAATGGACAGGTATTGCGAACGCAAAAGACTATGCTGAAAATTACCTCAATTACTTTGTAACCGAAAAAGCCAGCAACGGCCCTGAAGAAGCACTTTTGTTTATGGTTATATTAGTTATTGCCATGTTTCTTCTTAAGAATTTGTTTGGGTATTTGGCAATGTTCTTTATAACCTTTCTGCGAAATGGCGTTTTAAAAGACCTGCGCAACGATCTGTATAAAAAAACAGTAGACTTACCCGTTTCGTTTTATTCTGAAAAGCGTAAAGGCGATACTATTGCTAGAATTACTACCGATGTTCATGAAATTCAACACTCGTTTCTTTCACTATTAGAACTTATTGTACGCGAACCGCTCACCATTCTTTTTGCCATTATCGCAATGCTACTAATTAGCGTGAAGCTAACCATCTTCGTATTCATCTTCATACCAATTTCTGGCCTTATTATTTCATGGATTGGGAAAAGCCTGAAAGCACAGTCTGAACGTGTACAGCGCGAACAAGGGTTTTTCTTGTCTATATTAGATGAAACCTTGGGCGGACTTAAAATTATAAAAGGGTTTAATGCTGAAAATATTTTTTACAATCGTTTTAAAGACTCTACAACCCGATTGTTTAAATTCTCGAATACCTTGTTAAATAGACAAAACCTTGCATCGCCAACGAGCGAATTTTTAGGTATTGTAACCATAGCTGTATTATTATGGTATGGTGGGCACATGGTACTTGTTGAAGGAACGTTACCCGCAGAAATGTTTATTGTTTACATGGCATTGGCATATCAAATATTAACACCCGCAAAAGCAATTAGTAAAGCTAGCTATAGCGTAAAGAAAGGAAATGCGGCTGCAGAACGTGTCTTGGAAATATTAGAAACCGAAAGCGCTATTAAAGACAAACCTAACGCCCAAATAAAAGAAGGTTTTGAAAGTGAGCTGTCGCTTACCAATATCTCGTTTAAGTATGAAGATGATTATGTGCTTAAGAACTTCACCTTACATGTTCCCAAAGGCCATACCGTTGCACTAGTAGGACAGAGCGGAAGCGGAAAAAGTACCATAGCCAATTTAATTACACGTTTCTACGATGTAAATGAAGGAACTATTAACATAGATGGGCAGAATATAAAAGACATCACGCAAAAGTCATTAAGAGATTTATTAGGATTAGTAACTCAAGACTCTATACTCTTTAATGACACCGTAATAGGAAACTTACTAGTAGCAAAACCCGAAGCAACCGATACAGAAATTATTGAAGCTCTAAAAATTGCAAATGCATGGGAGTTTGTAGCAACCCTACCCAAAGGCATCGATACCAACGTAGGTGATAGCGGTAATAAATTGAGTGGCGGGCAAAAACAGCGAATTAGCATTGCACGTGCCGTATTAAAGAATCCGCCAATCATGATTTTAGACGAAGCTACCTCAGCTTTAGATACAGAAAGTGAACGTTTGGTACAAGATGCACTAGAAAAAATGATGCAACATCGTACTTCGGTGGTTATTGCACACAGGCTATCTACCATACAGAATGCAGATACCATTGTGGTATTGAGCAAAGGAGAAATTGTAGAGCAGGGCAAGCATCAGGATTTATTGGCACAAAAGGGAGTGTATTTTAGTCTTGTAGAGATGCAATCTTTTGCGTAAAATAACCAAAACGAATTCATCTAAAATTTCAGCAAAATTAAAGCACAAAAAAAGAGCGGTTGGGGCTCCGCTCTCTTTTTAACTTTTGAATGCCATATTTGGGGCACATAGCATTCAATTACATAAGTATTATTTTCTTGATGTAAAGATACACGCAAATTTGAATTATCCAAATAAAATTTGCATTTAATCGTATATATAATGCATTTAATCGATTTTATTTCGATTTTATAATTTCAATTCCTACAAACCTACTTTTTAATTTTTTGGCATAAAAAAAAACGGGTCAGCCCCCGCTAAGACCCGTCTTTATTGCGTTCGTATTACAGTTGGGGCTAATAATAGCGAACTATACATAAGAAGTATGACGTAAATGTAGGCTTTTTTTCCTACAAAACAAAAAAATCATGTATTTTATCGATAATTCATGCTTTTTATCGATTTAACGATGTTTTATGCTTTTCCTATTAAACCTTATTTGAGTTTATAAGTCATATCTTTAAACAAAACAAACCTGTGGTTCAAGAACAAGAACTTGTTACCTTATTGCAGAATAATACCGAACGTGATCGCGCGTTCAGATTATTGATATCCCAATATAAGGAACGCTTGTATTGGCATATTAGGAAGATGGTTATAAATCATGACGATGCAGATGATGTACTTCAGAATACATTTATAAAGGTTTTTAAGAACATCGATACGTTTAAAGGAGACAGCAAATTGTACACATGGTTGTACAGAATCGCAACTAACGAGGCTATTACCTTTATGAAGAAACGGGCAAAACTAAAGAACACAACCGTAGAAGAAGTTCAGGAGCACGCCATTAGTAATTTAGAAAGTGACGTATATTTTGAAGGAAAAGCAATACAGTTACAATTGCAAAAGGCGATTGCAACCTTGCCACACAAGCAACAACTGGTTTTTAATATGAAGTATTTTGAAGACCACACCTACGAAGCATTGTCTGAAATATTAGATACCTCGGTGGGCGGATTAAAAAGCACCTACCATATTGCAGTAAAAAAAGTTACTGCCTATCTAACTGAAAATGAAACTATACTACACTAAATGTGTCTAACTATAAAATGAAACAAGAAAAAAAATATACGACAGGCTTTACAACACCAGATCACTATTTTGACGATTTGGAAGAACGTATTCTTAATTCAGTTTTAGAAGATACGCTTCCAAAAGAGGCCGGTTTTAAAGTTCCTGAGAACTATTTCAATCGAGTTGAAGAGAAATTGGTTGCGCAAATTCCCGCTATTTCTGAAGAAACAGATGCTAAGGTAATTCCGTTGTATAAGTCTCGTATTTTTATTGTTTCTGCTTCTGTAGCCGCCTGTGTTGCATTCATAGTGAGTATCATAAACTTTTCTTCGGAAACATCGATAACATTAAACGATGTAAATACAGAAACCATAGCTTCGTATATAGACGAAGGAAATTTAGATTTTTCGGAACAAGAAATTGCGCTGTTATTGCAAGATGAAGATGTAAGTGCGTTAGCCGTGCCTTCCGAAGATATTTCAACAGAAAACCTTACAGATTATCTATTAAACAATATCGATGATCCCTCATTATACCTAGAATAACGATATGAAAAATATACTTTTTTTACTCCTCTTCGTGGCGACAACAACAATGATTGCGCAACCTGATCGTCATGAAAAAATAAAGGCTTATAAAGTCGCACATATTACCGAGCAGCTTGAGTTAACTTCTGAAGAAGCAACCGCCTTTTGGCCTATTTACAATGCTTCTGAAGAAAAAATGCGAGCCTTGCGTAAAACAGAACGTAAAGAAATTATGGAAAAGATTAGAAGTGATTTCGAAACTCTTTCTGATGCAGAAGCGAACGCACTAATCGACAAGAGTATTAAGCTAAAACAACAAGAATTACAGGTTTATAGCGACTTAGTTGCTAACTTAAAAGGAAAGTTACCCCCAAAAAAGATAATTTTATTACGAAAAGCCGAAGAAGACTTTAAGCGAAAGCTCTTAGACCGCTTTAAAAACAGACGCAATAAGGATTAAATCTATTTAAAAACAAGTTTAGAAATTTTATTTCTGCCACTTGCAAACGCCACTGTGTCGTTAACAAACTCGATAGCATAAAAACCTTCTGTAGATAAATCATTCCAGCTCACTCCTTGATCTGCACTGTACGAAATCCCAGGGGAACCCACAGCAACAAGGCCATGCCCGTTAGTACCTGGCACAAAACGCACAGACGACCTATATCCAGGGCCTTCACCGTTGCTTAGTAGTTTCCATGTTTTACCGCCATCTCTTGTAATCGCTTTATTGCCTTCATTAAAAGCTTGGTCATCCCAGTTTCCCCCAAAAATAACACCTGTTTTTTCATCAAAGAAATCTACACTATAAATTCCTGTCATTGCTTTCCCTTGAATAATAGGTGTTTCATAAACGTTCCAATTTTCTCCTTTGTCGGCCGAATGAAATATACGAGCTCGTTTTCCACCAGACACAGTCCAAACATGATCATTATACAAGGCAATATTTGAATTACTTGCTGCAAACGCAGCCTCTCCTTTTTCTGTCTTTGGCAACTTATCACAAGGGATTTTTTTCCATGTTTCTCCGCTGTCTCGAGTAAGAATTATCGATAAGCAGCCTCCAACTGGGTCTCCCATTGCTATACCCTCTTGGTTGTTCCAGAATGCCATTGCATCGTAAAATACAGTTTCCCCATGTTCTACATAAACCTCTTCAATTTTAGTTGCTTCTCGATTTTCGACACCAATTTTATACAAAACAGCGGGATTTGCAATACTCAAAACAAATACGGCTTTGTCTATTTTAGCTATAGAGCGAAACGCCAAAATTGAATCCTCATAATGTATGGTCGCCAGCTTAGGCGTCTTTGCGTCTATAAGTCCAACCCTCCCATTATTAGCTGCAAACCACACAGCATTTTCATCTACTGGCGTGATGGCTCGTATGCTTAAACTATCTGTAAAAAAGCGTTCAATTTGTACCTCTGTAAAAGTATTTGATGTTTCCGAAGAACAAGAAAAAAGGAATGGCAACGCCAATAGAACTATGAAAAATCGCATTGTAAATTGTTTTCTCAAAAGTAATCAAAATGAAGGGATTGTAGTACCTTTGCCCCCAATTTACACACCATGAAATTACATAGAAACCTAGTCTTTGCCACCATAGATTCCCTAAACGATATCTTCAATGAAAATAAGCAGGCAGACAAGGTCTTACGAAATACATTAAAACGCGATAAACGATGGGGGTCTCGAGACCGTAGTTTTATTGCTGAAACTACCTACGACATTGTACGTTGGAAACGTTTGTATGCTGAAATTGCTGAAGTGAAGATGCCTTACAGCAGACCTAATCTTTTTCGTTTGTTCACCGTTTGGGCAACCTTGCAAGGAATAAAAATACCCGATTGGCCACAATTTGAAGAAACACCAACACGCCGAATTAAAGGGCGTTTTGATGAAGCAATTAAAACACGTGCCCTGCGAGAATCTATTCCAGACTGGCTAGATAAGCTAGGTGAAAAAGAACTAGGTAAGCTTTGGGATAAAGAAATTGCCGCGCTTAATCAGCAAGCCTCAGTTGTACTGAGAGCTAATCCGTTAAAAGCCACTGTAAAAGAACTACAGAATGCCTTATTCGATCTTGATATAGAAACGAGCACACTTAATGGATATCCGTATGCGCTTCAGCTAAAAGAGCGTGCTAACGTATTTACCTCAGATGCTTTTCAAAAAGGTTGGTTTGAAGTGCAAGATGCCTCTTCGCAACGTGTTGCCGCGGTGCTAGACCCAAAACCAGGAATGCGTATTGTAGATGCTTGTGCTGGTGCTGGTGGTAAATCGTTACATATTGCATCGTTAATGGAAAACAAAGGGCAGGTAGTATCTATGGACATCTACCAAAACAAATTAAACGAACTAAAGCGTAGAGCCCGTAGAAATGGTATTCATAATATAGAAACACGACTTATAGAATCTACCAAGGCCATAAAGAAAATGGTTGGCAAGGCAGATAAGGTGTTGATAGATGCACCTTGTTCAGGTTTGGGCGTTCTTAAACGAAATCCCGATACAAAGTGGAAAATCCAGCCAGAATTTATACAAAACATTCAGGATACACAACGAGAGTTATTAGACTCATACTCAAGGATGGTTAAAGAAGGTGGGCAGCTTGTCTATGCTACCTGTTCTGTGTTACCTTCAGAAAACGGCGAACAAGTAAAAGGTTTTTTAGCTCGTGAAGCTGGCGCCGATTTCAGTTTAGTCTCAGAAGAAAACATCTACGCTCACAAATCTGGATTTGACGGATTTTACATCGCCCTACTTCAGAAAAAATAACATAAAAAAAGAGCGGACTTTCTAGTCCGCTCTTTACATAAACATTCATAATATCGTTACTTAACGATAATTCGTGCTGTTTTCGCAGAGGTAGTAGAAATTCCACCCATTTTAATTAAGTATACACCGCTTGCAACATTAGACATGTCAAGCTTCATTTTGTATTGATTCCCTTCTTTGTTCACTTTCTTATTGAAACCTACTACTTGTCCAAGAACATTGTAGACTCCTAAGTAGACACTACCATCGAAAGAAGTGTTTAGTGTTACTTCAAATTGGTTATTTTCTAGTGTTGTAACAATTAAGTCTGAATTAGAAATTGCAAAATCATTTACACCTAGTGGTCCAATATTAATTGTATAGTCTTCTGTCTCTCCTTGCTGTGTATCGTCACATGGATTTGGAACAGAGCCTCCTCTTCTACTTTTTACACGCATAATGTGTTGTCCTGGAGCTGCACTTGCTGGTACAACAAGCGACACAGTTTCTGTATAAGATCCTGCTCCCTGCCCTGGCGCCATAACAAAATTAGCCACAACTGTTTCGGCAGCTGTAAAGTTAAAATCATCGTTGTAATCGATCCAAACTTTTACGTTTTGATCTCCGAAACCAGTGGTGAACGTAATATCGTTTGTAGAACCCGCAGCAAGATTTCCTACTTGTGCTGTAAAATCTGCATACCCTTCACAACCTGACGCATTGTTTATTTCAGCGACAGAAACGAGTTGAAATCCGTCACCTTGTGAACAGTCTAACGATGGCATACATAGTACATTTTCAATAGTAACGCTTGCTGTATCGTTTGACGAGTCTAAATCTCCTACTAGCGAAGTTGACACTTCAATATCGTATGTTCCTAGCGCTGTAAAGTCTCCTTCTACATCAAAGGTAAATGGTGCCTCTTCTTCAGAGTCTAAGGTGGCTGTAAATGTTTGAACTACTGGAGTACCACCATTAATAGTGTACTGCACATCAAAATTAGATTGTGCATCGGCTCCGAAGTTTTTAAGAACTACAGAAATTGGCGCCATTCCAATACCAGGGCCACTCACTGGAGCTGTGATATCTAGCGTTCCAACATCGTCAGAAAATAAGTGCTTTACTGTTTTTGTAAACGAGTCGTTATTAGCAAACTCATCGCCTACCAAACCAGTGCTTACTTCAATTTCATATTCTTGTCCGAAAGTAGACAAGTCTAACGTTTGTGCAAACGTATAGGTAGCTGTTCCATTTGAAGGAATGTTTCCAACAAAAGTTTCAATAGCTTCTAAATTTCCATCGAGTCTTAATTCAAGTGGAATACTCGTTTGAGTTGCAGTACCAAAGTTTCTAATTGTAACTTGAACACTTTCTGTAGCAGTCAAAATTCCACTTTCAGGGCTAGTAATATCTACTGTTCCAACATCTGATACTAACTGACTAGACAATGAAAATGAAGCTACCTGTGTTCTCCAAAAGTTGTTAGATGCAAAATAGTCTGAGGTAAACCAGAATGTTAAGTTATCTGGATCCATTGTCATATGAGAATAATCTCCATACCTATGAAAGTTATTTCTAACACCTGGACCATCAATAATTACGGTTTCAGCAACTGTCATTTGTCCTAGCGGATCTCCATCAAATCGCCCCGTGTAACGCAATGATGGCGCTAACGTAGTACTTCCAGTTGTATATGCCAACGCAATGTTACCGTTCTGGTCCATGGCGCTACTACTCATTACACGACTGTGCCCATCTGCGATTGAAAAGGTTCCTTCCTGAAAAATATCCCAATCATTAATCGCGTCATTTCGTAATTCTATCCATCTAATTCCACCTGTTTCGGCAGCATCGATAAAGGTGTTAAATGTGATTAACCACGAATTGTGACCAGAAAAAGGTCTATAATTTGCTGAATATGAAATAATCCCCCCGTGAGCTGCCAAACGCTGGCTAGTTCCTGGTTGTCTTAAAGCTCCATTTCCATTGCCAAATAGCTCTCCAGCATCAAAATCGTCTGTAGCAATTTCAAGCGGAGAAGAAATGGTAGAATTGGCAGTATTCCCCCAATCCATATCTATTTCCCACACTTTTAAATGGTCAAAACTTACGCCTCCCCATGCATCATCTTGTAAGTATACAATATAACCCGGCAAAGTATTATCTATTGTTGTTCCTAATAAGTTGGCAGCTACCGGACTCTTTACTTGGTTTGGGTTTACAACCACATCTGGTAAGCTGAAAATTAAGATTTGCGGACTAGCACCACCAGCAAGCATTACGTCTCGCTCCATTACAAAACCTCTTGTGGTAAATCCACCAAGGTTTACAGTTCCGTAGTATCCATCATGCCAAACAGAATATTTTGGATAATCTGGTAAACTACTGAATGCGTATTGGTACACATTATAAGTTCCTCCTGGATCACTAGATGTTGAAACACCAATTGCCAGAGAGTCACCTCCATTAATACTACCAAATTCGCTCACCACCCAGCGGTCTGCCAGTTGATCGTACATAATAATTGGATCTCCACTATTTGAAGGAATCCCCAAAAAGCTAGAAAGACTTACAGGACCAACCTGTAGATTTCCTGACTTGTCGAAAATCTTAACGATTGAATTTACCGCATGTAGGTAATGATTAGGCCCAACCGCTCCAGAAGGATCTGGCGGAGCAAACCCAGACTCGTTATTAGACGCTCCAATAAAGTTTTGCTCTAATGGCAATACATTTATTCTACCGTTTTCGGTTTGAACGTTTTGAATGTTGGTTGTTGTCGTGTTTTCCTCTGTAGGAGTTATTGATGCATTCGGAATCATTATCGGATTCTCAAGATCAACAATCATAGGTGTTGGTAATTCTGCAAAATCTCTTAAAGGCATGGTTTCGCCTATAAAGGTTCCTACAATAATTTCCTCTGGAGGGTATGTTTGTTGTTGTGCAAATGTGGTTGCCACTGCAAACGCACAAAGAAGTGTAATAAAGAAATTCTTTCTCATAGTATTAAATTTATTTAGGTGCCACAAGATAACACTTAAATACCAAAGTAAACTCTACTAGACTTATAGGTAATTCTATAAATACCAATAAAAAAGGTCTTGACATATAGTGTCAAGACCTTTTTATCTATTGTAAATTGATCGAAAATTATCTCACAATTACTCTTTTTGATGCTTGAAATTCTCCATTAGACAACTTCACAAAATACACACCTACAGGAGAGGCGCTCATGGTAACATGCTTTACGTACACATTTCCATTTTGTTCCATCATACCTGCATATACTTTCTGCCCTATGGTATTGTATATTTCATAAGAAACATCACCATATTCATCGTTAGTGCTAAACGTGATGTCGTATTCCTTCTGTCCAGAACGTATAATACTAAAGTCTCCGCTGTTAAAGGCAGCATCTCCTACCGCAAGTAATGTATTGTCTATTTCAGCAGTAAAGCCATCGTTCGGGTTGTTTACATCAGATCCTAAAGCTGTGCGTGCTTCAATAAGATATGTTGTTCCTGGCGATGATAAATCTAACGACTGGTCGAATACATAATTCACAGATTCTTGTGGTTGAATTGTACCTGTAAAAGTTTCGGTAGCTACAAGCGTACCATCTAGGTATAACTCTACTGGAAAATTAGATTGTGGCTGTGTACCAAAATTATAAATTCTCGCTTCCACTGTTTCTGCAGTACCTAAATCGCCATCTTGTGGTGATACAAAATTGAAAAATCCTACATCGTTAGTTAGGAACGGTGAAATTCTAAAAGCTGAAATTCTAGTTCTCCAGAAATTATTGCCAGATAAATACTCTCCAGTGTTCCAAAAAGTTACTCCATCTGGGTCCATACTTAAGTGCGTATAATCACCAAATCGGTTTGTGTTTGTTTGAATTCCATTACCATCAACCATAACACTTTCTGGGTATGTCATTTCTCCTAATGGATCACCATCTAACCTACCGGTATATCTAATACCAACTCTTGTGTTTTCACTTCCTATATTATACGCCAATCCGATGTTACCGTCTTGATCCATTGCAGCACTTCCCATAAATCTACCCTCGCCATCTGCAGGAGCATATGTACCTTCCTGAAAAATTGTCCAAGGAGTAATGTCCGTATTTCTCAATTCTATCCAGCGCACACCAGGTGTGATACTTCCAACATCTGTATTAAATGTAATTAACCAAGAATTGTATGTTGGAAATGCTCTATAATTAGCGGCATAACTAATAACACCACTTATGGCATCAATTCTATTGTTAGTACCTGGCTGTCTTATATCTCCTGTACCAAATTGCCTTAGAAAAGAGTCGAAAGGTGCTGTTGGTATAACAAGCGGGGCAGAAATTGTAGACAAAGCAGGAACTGCAAAGTTTACATCAATTTCCCAAATTTTCAAATGATCGTTGGTTACACCACCCCATTGGTCGTCTTGCAAATACACAATATATGCTGGAGAATTAGGATCAAAATCGTTTCCAATTAAATTAGCAGGTTCTGGGCTAAATACAGCGGCTGGATTATTAATCACTCCTGGCAAGTCAAAACCAATAATGGTTGGATTTGCACCACCAGCCAACATGGTTGCTCTATCTAATACATAGGTAGTATTTCCAACAAATTTATTAGCAGTCATATAATAGCCATCATGCCAAACAGCATAGTGAGGATAATCTGGGAATGCATTCAACGGAAACGAATAAATATTATACGATCCAGTTGGGTCTGGCGAATCAGAAACTCCAATAATTAAAGCATCGTTAGATGTTTGAAACTGACTTACAAAAAATCGGTCTGCTAGGTGATCATACATTACTATAGGATCTCCATTGTTATTACCATTTCCTAAAAAAGTACCCAAAAATGTAGGACCAGCTAATAACCCTCCTGTTTTATCAAATATTTTTACCACTAAG
This sequence comes from Rasiella rasia, assembly GCF_011044175.1. GTDB lineage: Bacteria > Bacteroidota > Bacteroidia > Flavobacteriales > Flavobacteriaceae > Marinirhabdus > Marinirhabdus rasia. Next base: position 3,294,454 of record NZ_CP049057.1, on the reverse strand, counting down.
TTTACGGCGTGTACATAATGATTCGGACCTACAGCACCTGATGGATCTGGAGGTATTGCTTGACCTTCTGCAACAGAGGCACCGTCGAAATTTTGAAGCACATTTAAACGTTCTCGCGTACCTTCTACAGACTGGCGAACTGGATCTCCATTTTGTGGTAATGCATTCGCATTAACAGGCTCATTACCTCTTTTTATGTAATGTTTTATTTCGGTCGCATCGTCATTGTCAAAATCTTCCATTTCATTTATGGTAGGCATATCTCGTAACGGGATACTTTTACCAAGAAATGTTCCCTGCGAAACAACACTTGCCGTGGCACTTTCTTGCGCTATCCCATAAGCACAGGAAATAACGGTAAGGATTGTAAATAAGTAAATCTTTTTCATTATCAATTTTTAATGGTTTATACTAACGCAATGAGTCGGTAAAAAATAAAAAACTTTCAATACCCATCACTTCAGGCGCAAGATACAACAACACAAGGAATCTTCATACTAAAAAAATCTTAAGAACTTACGTCTTTTGAAATTGAAATAGTCTAAAATAGATTGAAAATTATTACCTTTGCCACTTGAAAAATATGTCTGAGTATCGTTTACTCTAACTTTAAAATCTAAGCGAATGATTCATTTCTTCGGAAACGTTAACAGCAAGATTTTTGCCGTACAAACCCAAGGGAAAATTTCTTCAGAAAATAGTAAAAAATTGGTATGGCTCTTCGGAAACCAACCTAGCATAGAACAGTCCGCAATAGCGGATTTTTTTATTGGGCCAAGGGCGGCGATGATTACGCCATGGAGTACCAATGCCGTAGAAATCACCCAAAACATGGGTGTTGACGGAATTATTAGAATTGAAGAATTTGTAAATGTTTCTGAAAACTTTACAGACTTCGATCCTATGCTTTCTCAGAAATATTCTTCCTTACATCAGGAAATTTTCACCATTGCCATAGAACCCGAACCCGTACTAGAGATAGATGATATAGATGCGTACAACAAAGCCGAAGGACTTGCCCTCAACCAAGAAGAGGTAGTTTATCTTGAAGATCTTTCTAATCGCTTAGGGAGAAAACTAACCGACAGCGAAGTTTTTGGTTTCAGTCAGGCCAATAGTGAACACTGTAGACATAAAATTTTTAACGGCACCTTTGTGATAGATGGTGAAGAGATGCCCTCTTCTCTTTTTAAACTAATTAAAAAAACTTCGCAAGAAAATCCCAATGGAATTGTCTCGGCGTATAAAGATAATGTAGCTTTTGTAAAAGGCCCTGTAGCAACGCAGTTTGCCCCAAAAGCAGCAGACGTACCTGAGTTTTACGAAACTAAAGATTTTGAAAGTGTAATTTCATTAAAAGCTGAAACACACAATTTCCCTACAACGGTAGAGCCCTTTAATGGTGCTGCCACCGGAAGTGGAGGAGAAATTAGAGATCGTTTGGCTGGAGGAAAAGGCTCGCTCCCGCTAGCAGGAACAGCCGTTTATATGACCTCATACTCACGTTTAGAAGCAAATAGACCTTGGGAACAAGCTATGGAAGCTAGAGATTGGTTGTACCAAACTCCACTAGACATTCTAATTAAAGCCAGTAACGGGGCTTCAGATTTTGGAAATAAATTTGGCCAGCCACTTATCGCGGGTTCTGTACTTACTTTTGAACACCAAGAACATGCTCGTAAATTAGGGTTCGACAAAGTAATTATGCTTGCAGGTGGTATTGGCTACGGAAAAGCAGACCAAGCACTAAAAGACACCCCAAACAAAGGTGACAAAGTGGTTATCTTAGGTGGTGAGAACTATCGTATTGGTATGGGTGGCGCAGCAGTATCTAGTGCAGATACAGGCGAGTTCTCAAGCGGTATAGAATTAAATGCCATTCAACGATCTAATCCAGAAATGCAAAAAAGAGCAGCCAATGCCGTTAGAGGCATGGTAGAAAGTGATCAAAACCTCATTGTTTCAATTCATGACCACGGTGCTGGAGGCCACCTTAACTGCCTTAGTGAATTAGTAGAAGATACTGGTGGTAAAATAGATTTAGATAAATTACCTGTGGGAGACCCTACGCTCTCTGCAAAAGAAATTATTGGTAACGAGTCTCAAGAACGTATGGGATTAGTAATTGCCAAAGAAAATCTAGATACTTTAAGTAGAATTTCAGCTCGTGAACGCTCACCAATGTATGAAGTTGGTGAAGTTACAAACGATCATACCTTTGTATTTGAAAGCGCTACCACGGGAGAAAAACCAATGGACTTTAAGCTCTCTGATATGTTTGGAAGTTCTCCAAAAACTATCATGAGCGACCAGAGTATCTCAAGAACTTATACCAACCCTCAATACACAAATAACAATTTAAAACAATACATAGAGAATGTCTTACAACTGGAAGCGGTTGCGAGCAAAGATTGGCTTACCAATAAAGTAGACAGATGTGTAACCGGACGCGTTGCCAAGCAACAATGTACAGGTCCTTTGCAACTCCCGCTTAATAATTGCGGAGTGATGGCGCTAGATTACAACGGTAAAAATGGAGTGGCTACAAGTATTGGACATTCGCCAATTTCTGGATTAATAGATCCAGTAGCGGGTTCTAGAAATTCTATCACCGAGGCACTTACCAATATTATTTGGGCTCCTCTTGAAGATGGTTTAAAAAGTATCTCTCTTTCGGCTAACTGGATGTGGCCTTGTAATAACGAAGGAGAAGACGCTCGCCTTTACAAAGCAGTAGAAGCGATTAGCGAGTTTTCTATAGACTTAGGTATTAATGTACCTACTGGAAAAGATTCGCTCTCTATGAAGCAGAAATACAAAAATGAGGAGGTAATCTCTCCTGGAACAGTGATTATTTCGGCTGCTGGACATTGTAATGAAATTTCTAAGGTGGTAGAGCCTGTGCTTCAAAAAGAAGGAGGAAGCTTATACTATATTAACATCTCTCAAGACACATTTAAGTTAGGTGGGTCTTCGTTTGCTCAGACTATGAATGCTGTAGGTAGTGAAGCGCCCACTGTAAAGAGTGCCGCCTATGTAAAAAACGTTTTTTCCTCCATTCAGAAATTAATTACAGACAATAAAATTTTAGCAGGACACGATGTTGCCTCGGGAGGGTTAATCACTACCCTACTTGAAATGTGCTTTGCCGATGTTAACCTAGGAGCAACTTTAGACCTTTCTGGACTTTCTGAAGATGCACTGCTGAAAGTTTTGTTTGCTGAAAATTGCGCTATTGTAATTCAAGCATCAGAAGATACTTCGGTAGAAAAAATTCTTACCGATAACAACGTTAATTTTGAAAAAATTGGGACTGCAACCGAAGGTGACGCTTTTCAGCTAAGGCATCATACCGAAGAAATTACACTTTCAGTTTCGGAAATGAGAGATACTTGGTATAAAACTTCGTATTTGTTAGACCAGAAACAAAGTGGTTCTGAAAAGGCTAAAGAGCGTTTCAACAACTATAAACAACAACCCCTTCAATTTAAATTTCCGCAGAACTTCACAGGAAAAAATCCGAAGCACCCAGAACCAAGCAACGGAAAACCAAGAATAAAAGCCGCTATTATTCGCGAAAAAGGAAGTAACAGTGAGCGAGAAATGGCAAATGCAATGTACCTGGCTGGGTTTGATGTGAAAGATGTACACATGACCGATTTAATTACTGGGCGTGAAACATTAGAAGACATTCAATTTATTGCGGCAGTAGGAGGATTCTCTAATAGTGATGTTTTAGGAAGTGCAAAAGGTTGGGCTGGAGCATTTTTATACAACGAAAAAGCCAATAAGGCGCTTAAAGACTTTTTTAACAGAGAAGACACGCTCTCTTTAGGAGTATGCAACGGCTGCCAACTCTTTATTGAGTTAGGTTTATTAACACCAAACGACGTAGAAAAACCTAAAATGCTTCATAACGAAACCGGCAAATTTGAGTGTAATTTTACTTCGGTAACTATTCAGGAAAACAATTCGGTTATGCTTTCTAGTTTAGCTGGTAGCACACTTGGTATTTGGGCAGCACATGGAGAAGGAAAATTCAGCTTTCCGAAGGAAGAAAGCCACTACAACATCGTAGGGAAATACGGATATGACGCTTTTCCGAGTAACCCAAATGGAAGCGACTATAACACAGCGATGATGACCGATGCTACAGGAAGACACTTGGTAATGATGCCACACTTAGAGCGATCTACCTTTCCCTGGAATTGGGGTCATTACCCTGCAGACAGAACCGATGAAGTAACCCCATGGATTCAAGGTTTCTTAAATGCAAGAATTTGGTTAGAAAATCGTTTATAAAAAAGAGCTGCATGTAAGGTATTTGCCTATATGCAGACCAATAAAACTTATACATTCCCTATTATGAAATACACCTTACTTCTTTTTGGATTTTTGCTAGCTACCTCTGTAGTTGCGCAAGAAGTTCAGGAAAAATACCAACACGCAAAAATCAGTTATACCAATAATCCAGACGGTCTTGCACAATTAGAGGCCTTAGGTATATCTGTAGAACACGGAACTCATAAAAAGGGTCATTTTGTTATTTCAGATTTCTCAGAATCTCAAGTGGCAATAGCTCGTTCGGCTGGTTTTACTGTAGAAATTCTAGTAGACGACGCTAAAGAGTACTTTTTAGAGCAAAATAGAAATCCAATGCCGGTGCGTAATCCTAGTTGCGATCAGGCGAGTGATGACTATGAGACTCCGTCTAATTTCCATCTAGGAAGTATGGGTGGTTATTTAACCTATCAAGAGCTTCTTAATGAGCTTGATGAGATGAAGGCACAATACCCAAATCTTATTACTGCTAAAGCTCCTATTAGCAACTTTATGACTGAAGGGCAACCAGATAATTCTGTTACACCGTCTATAGGTGGAAATGCTATTCAATGGGTTAAAATTAGTGACAATCCTGACATGACTACTGAAGGAGAACCGCAGATTTTATATTCTGCGATTCACCATGCGCGTGAACCAGCCTCTTTATCGCAACTCGTGTTTTATATGTGGTATTTACTAGAAAACTATGATAGCAACCCAGAGGTAAAGGATATTGTAGATAATACAGAGCTTTACTTTGTACCTGTTGTGAACCCTGATGGTTATTTATACAATGAAAAAACAGACCCTAATGGTGGTGGGTTTTGGAGAAAGAACAGAAAAAATGGTCATGGTGTAGACAACAATAGAAACTACGATTATTATATTGGTGGAAATCCGGCAAACGGCGTATGGGGAGGTGAAGGGACTTCTGGAAATACAAGTAGTGACATTTATAGAGGAACAGCACCGTTTTCTGAAATTGAAAATCAGGCCATGAAATGGTTTGTTGAAAATCACAACTTTGTTATGGCGTTTAACAACCATACTTCAGGAGATTTATTGCTATACCCTTACGGATATGCAGAAAATGTATTTACACCAGAAAACTCATTATTTGAAGCTGTTGGAGATGAGTTGGTTTCGAGAAATGGATTTACAAACCAAATCTCTTCAGACTTATATGCCGCAGCAGGTACTAGTGACGATTTCATGTATGGCACAATAGGAACTCATGATAAGATTTATTCTTTTACGCCAGAAATTGGACCATCATTTTGGCCAGTTTCTAGCCAAATTATACCGATTTCTAAAGGTATGATGTATTTAAATCTTACCTCAGCCAAAATGGTAAACAATTTTGCCACTGTTAATGCTACAGGAAATTTATTTGTGGGTGATGAAGCAAACCAAACTGCCAAATTTGATATCAGACGATTGGGTATTGCTGGCTCTGGTACGTTTACCGTAAGTTTAAATCCGATATCCACTAACTTCGCTTTTGTAGGTGGAGGTTCAACTTTTACTTCCATGGATGTTTTAGAAACGCAAAGCGGTAGTATTAACTACACCGTAGCATCTGGCACTCAAGCTGGTGATGACATTGTGTATGAGTTAGTTATTAATAATGGTAGTTACGATAGTAAAACGTTAGTAACCAAAAAATTTGGAGCGCTTACACCAATTTTTGAGGACGCTGGAGACAGTGTTTCAGACAATTTTACCAATAATGGTTGGGGTGTAACCGGCAGTACGTTTGTATCGCCGTCGAGTTCGATTACAGAATCACCTAACGGAGACTACCAAAACAATGCCAACGAAACTATAACACTTACAAACGAAATTGACTTAACTGAAGCTACTGGCGCAAACCTTAGTTTTTATGCCAAGTGGGAAATTGAAGACAATTGGGACTATACGCAAGTTGAAGTAAGCATTAATAATGGTGCATCTTGGGAGCCACAATGTGGAAAATACACCAATGCAGGTAGCACAAACAACTCGCAGCCTACAGGAGAACCTCTTTATGATGGAGTTCAAAGTGATTGGGTGTTGGAAGAAATTGACTTGTCTGATTATTTAGGTGAATCTATTTTAGTTCGTTTTCAGTTTTCTTCAGATGGAGCAGAACGAGGAGATGGATTTTATTTCGACGACTTAGCGGTAAATGTGGTTGAAGACACTGTACTAAGTGTGAATGACTTTTTGGACAATCAGTTTGTGTTGTATCCAAACCCAGTACAAAACATCTTGAATATTGAGACGCCAATAGCCAACTACGGCGTAGAAATCTTTAACATTCAGGGGCAGAAAATTTTCTCAAGTGAGAAGAATGCAAACAACAGCCAGATAGACTATAGTTCATTTGCAGCTGGAATGTATGTAATGCGTCTTACTTCAGAAAGCAGCGTTCAAACCTTCAGGATTGTAAAGCAGTAAGTCACAATTATCCAACAACTTAAAAGGAACCTATTCTTGGGTTCCTTTTTTTATGCGCAAAACTGAATATTTTTCCCTATTTTGCATGGCTACAAGCACTGTACTTATGACCGATCCTAAAAGACTTTTCGACTTCCCGTATTACCAACTCGCTCAATTCCCGCAAGAAGCGGCTTTAGTGAGTAAAGTAAATGGCGAGTGGGTTAAAACCTCTACTCAAGAATATATAGACAAGGCAAATGCGATAAGCCGAGGCCTGATACATTTAGGTGTAAAGCCTAATGACAAGGTTGCCATAATTTCTATGACCAACCGAACCGAATGGAATATTTGCGACATAGGAATTCTTCAAACTGGAGCACAAGATGTACCCATCTACCCTACCATTAGCGAAGAAGACTATGAGTATGTATTAAATCATTCTGAATCTACATATTGCTTTGTTTCCTGTAATGAAGTCTTAGAAAAAATAAATAAAATTAAAGGCAACGTACCGACGCTAAAAGGCATTTATTCTTTTGACACACTCGCTAATTGCGACAATTGGATGAATGTTATTGCTTTAGGCGATGAGCATAAAGACCTACAAGAAGAACTTGATAAGCGGAAAGAAGTAATAAATGAAGATGATCTTGCAACGCTTATTTACACTTCTGGAACTACGGGTAAACCAAAAGGTGTAATGCTAAGTCATAAAAATATTGCTAGCAACGCAAAGCATAGTGAAGGACGATTACCTATAGAATTGGGAAAAAGCAAAGCATTAAGCTTTTTACCGGTATGCCACATCTACGAGCGAATGCTTTTATACATGTACCAATATTGTGGTGTTAGTATACATTTTGCTGAAAGTTTAGAAACCATTAGTGACAATCTGAAAGAAGTACATCCAGAAGTAATGACGGCCGTACCCCGTTTACTTGAAAAAGTATACGACAAGATTATTGCCAAAGGACAAGATCTTACCGGGGTTAAGAAGAACTTATTTTTCTGGGCAGTAGAATTAGGACTAAAATGGGAACCTTATGGTCAAAACGGATGGTGGTATGAAACAAAACTAAAACTTGCTAGAAAATTAATCTTTAGTAAATGGCAAGAAGCCTTAGGTGGTAATCTAAAAGCTATTGCGTCTGGTAGCGCAGCCTTACAACCTAGACTTGCGCGTGTGTTTAATGCCGCAGGTTGCCCAGTAATGGAAGGATACGGTCTTACAGAAACATCACCTGTAGTATCTGTAAACGACATGCGTAATAACGGATTTAAAATTGGTACTGTAGGTAAACCTCTTCCCGATACCGAAATTAAAATTGCAGAAGATGGAGAGATTCTTATAAAAGGACCACAAGTGATGCAAGGTTACTATAAAGATCAGGAACAAACAGATGAAGTACTTAAAAACGGGTACTTTCATACTGGAGATATTGGCGAAATAGACAGTGAAGGATTCTTAAAAATTACCGATCGTAAAAAATCTATGTTTAAAACTAGCGGCGGAAAGTATGTAGCACCGCAGCTTATTGAAAACGCCATGAAGCAATCTGGATTTATTGAGCAGATTTTAGTTGTTGGAGAGGGTGAGAAAATGCCCGCTGCACTTATTCAACCTAACTGGGAATTCATCTCAGACTGGAGCGATAAAAAAGGAAAAAATATATCAAAAGACCCAAAAGAAGCTGTGCAAGATGAAGTGCTTATTGCACGAATCCAGAAAGAAGTAGACAGACACAATGAGCGCTTTGGAAAATGGGAAAAGATTAAAACGTTTGCGCTTACACCAGACACATGGAGCATAGAAGGTGGACAACTTACACCAACCATGAAAGCAAAACGAAAGGTTATTAAAGAAATGTACAAAGACCTCTATGAAGGTCTCTACGGAAGGTAACTAATACCAACTAAATATTAAAGGAGTTCTAAACGAGCTCCTTTTTTTTGTTCATTTACTATGCATGCATAGTATTTTTTTAGTATCTTTGGTTTTCCTAAAATTTCAGAAACTATCACTTTGAAGGAAAAAACTATAGATTACGTATTGCGAGCCACTTGGATGGCTGTACAAAAAATGTACAATGAAGAAGCTGGGCGTAAAAAAAGCACCATGGCAACTGGTTTTGCCTTAATTAGTATTGATCCTGATGAAGGCACCCCGTCTACGGCCCTTGGACCTAAAATGGGGATGGAAGCCACTTCCCTATCGCGTACATTAAAGTCAATGGAGAGTAAAGGTCTTATAGAGCGTAAACCAAATCCCGAAGACGGTAGAGGTGTATTAATTCATCTTACACCCTTCGGAAAAGAGATGCGCGATTTTTCCAAAAGCGTAGTCTTTCGTTTTGATGAGGCCGTTAAAGAACACGTTTCTGATGAAGAATTGGCAGTTTTTAAAAAAGTTGCTAATACCATGATGGAGCTTATTAATAGCAAAAGAATTTATACAGAAAAACATACTTACTAGAACAAATATGTCAAAAAGAAGAATAAATAAAGTAGCCGTAATTGGTTCAGGAATTATGGGAAGCGGTATTGCTTGCCATTTTGCCAATATAGGGGTAGAAGTACTTTTACTCGATATTGTACCAAGAGAATTGAATGAAAAGGAAAAGGCCAAGAGTCTTACCCTAGAAGACAAGGTAGTTCGTAATAGATTAGTAAACGATGCCTTGCAAGCTTCCATTAAATCAAAGCCCGCTCCATTATATCATATAGATTTTGCCAAGCGCATTACCACGGGTAATTTAGAAGATGATATCGCCAAGGTAAAGGATGTAGATTGGATTATTGAAGTGGTTGTAGAACGTCTTGATATAAAGCAAAAGGTATTTGAAAACCTTGAAAAGCACAGAACCCCAGGAACATTAATCACTTCTAACACCTCAGGAATTCCTATAAAATTTATGAGTGAAGGGCGTAGTGACGACTTCCAACAACACTTCTGTGGAACGCATTTTTTCAATCCGCCGAGATACCTCAAACTTTTTGAAATAATTCCTGGCCCAAAAACGAAACCAGAAATATTAGACTTCCTAAATAGTTATGGAGAGCAATTTCTAGGAAAAACAACTGTAGTTGCTAAAGACACACCTGCTTTTATCGGAAACCGTATTGGAATCTTTAGCATTATGAGTTTGTTTCATGCGGTAAAAGAAATGGGCTTAACCATTGAAGAAGTAGACAAACTTTCAGGCCCTGTAATCGGGCGCCCTAAAAGCGCTACGTTTCGTACAGTAGATGTTGTTGGTTTAGATACATTGGTACATGTAGCCAATGGAATTCGTGAAAACTGCCCAGATGATGAACGCGCTAAGCTATTCGAATTACCAGAGTTCATTAATACCATGATGGACAACAAATGGCTTGGAAGTAAAACTGGACAAGGATTTTATAAAAAAACAAAGAATGCAGATGGTGCTACTGAAATTTTAAGTCTCGATTTAGATACATTAGAATACAGAGCTGCGAAAAAGGCAAAGTTTGCGACACTAGAATTAACTAAATCTGTAGATAATGTTGCAGATCGTTTTCCAATCTTAGTAAAAGGAAAGGATCAAGCCGGAGCGTTTAACAGAAAAACACTTGCTGCACTTTTCGCTTATGTAACAAATCGTATTCCTGAAATTTCAGACGAATTGTACAAAATTGATGATGCTATGAAAGCCGGATTTGGTTGGCAGCACGGGCCTTTTGAAATATGGGACGCTATTGGCGTACATGAAGGAATCGATATGATGAAAGCTGAAGGTCACGAACCTGCTTCATGGGTTTCAGAAATGGTAGCCAACGGAAATGATTCGTTCTATACAGTAAAAGAAGGAGCAACCTATTTTTATGACATTCCGAAAAAACAACAATTAAAGGTTCCGGGACAAGATGCCTTTATCATCCTAGACAATATTCGTCAAAATACCGAAGTGTTTAAAAACAGTGGTGTTGTGGTTGAAGACTTAGGAGATGGTATCTTAAACTGTGAATTCCGAAGTAAAATGAACAGCATTGGCGGCGATGTCTTGGCTGGAATTAATAAGGCAATAGATTTAGCAGAGAAAGACTACGACGGTCTTGTTATTGGAAACCAAGGTGCTAATTTCTCTGTAGGAGCTAATATTGGGATGATCTTTATGATGGCTGTAGAGCAAGAGTATGATGAGCTTAATGCCGCAGTGAAATACTTTCAAGATACTGTAATGCGTCTTCGCTACTCGTCTATTCCAACCGTAATGGCTCCGCACGGAATGACCCTAGGTGGAGGATGTGAGTTAACGCTACATGCAGATCGTGTGGTTGCCGCTGCAGAAAGCTATATAGGACTTGTAGAGTTTGGTGTAGGAGTTATTCCAGGCGGTGGTGGTTCTAAAGAAATGGCGTTACGAGCTAGTGATTCTTTTGAAAAAGACGATGTAGAGTTAAACAGATTACGTCAACACTTTTTAACGGTAGCAATGGCAAAAGTTTCTACTTCGGCCTATGAAGCATACGACCTTGACATATTAAAACCAGGTAAAGATATAGTGGTTGTGAATACTGCCAGACAGTTGGCAACAGCAAAAGCTGTAGCGCGTCAAATGGCAGATATGGGCTACACAAAACCTCCGATGAGAACTGATGTAAAAGTATTAGGAAAACAAGCGCTTGGTATGTTCTACGTAGGAACAGACAGTATGGAAGCGAGTAAATATATTAGCGAACACGATCAGAAGATTGCAGATAAACTAGCCTATGTAATGGCCGGTGGCGATTTGTCTGAACCAACTTTAGTTAGCGAACAATATTTGTTAGACCTAGAACGTGAAGCATTTTTAAGCCTCACGGGAGAACGCAAAACACTAGAACGATTACAGCATATGATTCAAAAAGGAAAGCCGTTGAGAAACTAAAGTTTTTTTAGTGGTGAGAAATTAGTAGTGAGTATAGAGTTATGAACAAGTTAGAAGACTTAATCATTAGGAAGAAAGGAATGCAACTTGCGAAAGAAGTATGTGACCTTTCAATTAAACTTTCAAGTGAAGAATAATTTGGAATATGTTCGTAAATAAAAAGATGTTCAACATCTATCCGTTCAAATATAGCAAGAGGTGCTGGAAGAAATTTGAATAAAGAATTTAAACTTTTTCAAGTATTGCGAACGGCTCAGCTTATGAATTTCAAACCCAGTTACTCCCTATTGGATATTTTGGATTAATCGATAAAAAATAAATAAAACCATTAATTGAATTATGTGTTGAAATACAGAAAATGAATTATTTATTTCAAAAGAAATTATAACTCATTACTCAATACTAACAACTCAATATTAGATTTATGAAGCAAGCATATATAGTAAAAGCATACAGAACAGCCGTAGGAAAAGCGCCTAGGGGAGTTTTTAGATTTAAAAGAGCCGATGATTTGGCCGCAGAGACCATTCAATACATGATGAAAGAACTGCCAAATTTAGACGCAAAGCGCATTGACGATGTAATCGTTGGTAACGCCATGCCAGAAGGATCACAAGGACTAAACTTTGGTAGACTTATTTCTTTAATGGGGCTAGACATTGTAGATGTGCCTGGAATGACAGTAAATCGTTTTTGCTCTTCAGGAGTAGAGACTATTGCCTTGGCAGCAGCCAAGATTCAGTCAGGAATGGCAGATTGTATCATTGCCGGAGGAGCCGAAAGCATGAGTAGTGTGCCAATGTCTGGTTACAAGCCAGAATTAAATTACGACATTGTAAAAAATGGGCATGAAGATTATTATTGGGGAATGGGTAATACTGCAGAAGCTGTGGCAAACCAGTTTAAGGTATCTCGTGAAGACCAAGACGAATTTGCGTATAACAGTCATATGAAAGCCCTAAAAGCACAAGCTGAAGACCGTTTTCAAGATCAGATTGTCCCTATTGAAGTTGAACAAACGTATGTAGACGACAATGGCAAGAAAGCAACAAAAAAATATACAGTAACAAAGGATGAAGGACCTAGAAAGGGAACAAGTCTAGAAGCTTTGGCAAAACTTCGTCCAGTTTTTGCTCAAGGTGGAAGCGTAACCGCCGGTAACTCATCACAAATGAGCGATGGCGCAGCCTTTGTAATGGTGATGAGCGAAGCCATGGTGAAAGAATTAAACTTAGAGCCTATTGCCAGAATGGTGAACTATGCAGCCATGGGTGTAGAACCACGTATTATGGGAATTGGTCCTGTTAAAGCTATTCCAAAGGCCTTACAACAAGCAGGACTAAAACAAGACGATATTAACCTAATTGAACTAAATGAAGCATTTGCTTCTCAAAGTTTAGCAGTAATTCGAGAATTAAACCTCAACCCAGACATTGTAAACGTAAATGGCGGTGCAATTGCACTTGGTCACCCACTTGGTTGTACAGGAGCAAAACTTTCGGTACAACTGTTTGATGAAATGAGAAAGCGCGAAATGCAAGGAAAATACGGTATGGTGACTATGTGCGTAGGTACCGGACAAGGCGCAGCTGGAATTTTTGAATTCTTAAAGTAAATATTAGAAGCATGACTGGTTGAGCACCGTCGAGGCCTGAAACAACAGATAGGCAATATTATAATTCTCGATTGCGCGCGAACAGACACTATCCATTATATAAAAATTGTAACATGAACACAGAAACAAAAAAAGACATATTACGTGGCGGGCAATTCTTGGTTAAAGAAACCGCTTGTGAAGATATATTCACGCCAGAAGATTTTAATGAAGAGCAACGCATGATGAAAGAAGCGGTGATGGAATTTAACGACCGTGAAATTGTCGCCCATAGAGATCGCTTTGAAGCGAAAGATTATGCGCTCACAGAAGAAGTTATGCGCAAAGCAGGAGCTCTTGGCTTTTTAAGTGTTGCCGTTCCAGAAGAATACGGTGGTATGGGAATGGGCTTTGTCTCTACAGTATTAACATGCGACTATATTTCTAGTGGAACAGGATCTTTCTCAACGGCTTTTGGAGCACATACTGGAATTGGTACTATGCCTATTACGCTCTACGGAAATGAAGAACAAAAGAAGAAGTATGTACCAAAACTAGCTAGTGGTGAGTGGTTTGGCGCCTACTGCTTAACCGAACCAGGTGCGGGTAGTGATGCAAATTCTGGAAAGACAAAAGCGGTTTTAAGCGAAGATGGAAAACACTACCTCATTAGCGGGCAAAAAATGTGGATTTCAAATGCTGGCTTCTGTAATGTAATGATTGTCTTTGCACGTATTGAAGATGATAAAAATATTACTGGTTTTATTGTAGAAAATGATCCAACCAATGGTATTTCAATGGGTGAAGAAGAACACAAACTCGGAATTAGAGCTTCTTCTACGCGCCAAGTGTTTTTTAACGATACTAAAGTTCCTGTAGAGAATATGCTTTCTGAAAGAGGAAACGGATTCAAAATTGCGATGAACGCTTTAAATGTTGGACGTATTAAGTTAGCCGCAGCCTGTTTAGATTCACAACGTCGTGTTACTACCACAGCTGCTCAATATGCTAACGAACGCAAGCAGTTTAACACTGCCATAGCAAACTTTGGAGCAATTAAGTTGAAATTAGCCGAAATGGCTACAGCTGCATACGCAGGTGAAAGTGCAACCTACAGAGCCGCAAAAAATATAGAAGACCGTATTAATATTCGTATTGCTGAAGGGAATAGTCACCAAGAAGCAGAATTAAAAGGAGTTGAAGAATACGCCATAGAATGTTCAATTCTGAAAGTTGCTGTATCTGAAGACATTCAGAACTGTAGTGATGAAGGGATTCAGATTTTTGGCGGAATGGGCTTTAGTGAAGATACTCCAATGGAAGCAGCGTGGAGAGATGCACGAATTGCTCGTATTTACGAGGGTACTAATGAAATTAACCGCATGCTTGCCGTTGGAATGCTTGTTAAAAAGGCAATGAAGGGGCATGTAGATCTTTTAAACCCTGCTCAAGCTGTAGCAGCAGAACTTACAGGAATTCCGTCTTTTGATACACCAGACTATTCTGAATTGTTTTCTGAAGAGAAAGAAATGATCAAAAAGTTGAAAAAAGTCTTTTTAATGGTTGCGGGTGCTGCTGTTCAAAAATTTGGTCCAGACCTCGAAAAACATCAGCAAATGTTAATGGCGGCTGCAGATATCTTAATTGAAATCTATATGGCCGAAAGTACTATTTTACGTACTGAGAAAAACGTGAAGCGTTCTGGAGAAAAAAGTCAAGAAGGACAGATAGCAATGTCGCAATTGTATTTGTACCATGCTGTAGATATTATTTCGGTAAAAGCAAAAGAATCGATTATTTCGTTTGCTGAAGGTGATGAGCAACGTATGATGTTGATGGGCTTAAAGCGCTTTACCAAATATCAAAATATGCCAAATATTGGCGCTATGCGTAAATTAATTGCGGAGAAAGTTTCCGCAGAAGGAAAATACCCATTCTAAAATTATAGATTAGTTAAATTAAATAGGTTAAATTGAAGATAGCCGTTCTCGAAAGAGAGCGGCTTTTTTATGATACAATCTTCGTATCTTTAAAAATCAAAAAAAGTTCATGAAAGCAGTTTCTCTTATTCCCATATTCTCTTTACTATTTTCCTTGTCGCTTATAGCTCAACCTAATACAGATGTATTTCTATTAGATGTAGCAGTAACCGATAGTACATTTACCGTTGCTAATTTTCAAAATATTTCAAACGGCTCAGGGTACGACAATCAGCCTCATTTTTTAGACAACAACAAAGTATTGTATGCAGGAAGTGAAGATGGGCAGACGGAGATTCAAATGTATTATATTTCAGAAAAAACCAAACACCGCGTAAATGCAAAAACGGCAGGAGGAGAATATTCACCCATGCCCTACCCCAATAAAAATAAAATCACAGCAGTACGACTAGACACAACCGGATTGCAGCGATTATATGCCTATGATTATACCAACCCTGGTTTTGGTGATTACGAAATGTTATTGAGCGAGTTAGAGATTGCATACTATGCTTTTTACGATGAAAATTTTTTAGTGGCATCGATACTTTCTGGTGGACAACTAGACTTAATTATTGCCGATATAAAAAAAGATCAGGCTACATTGTATGCCGAAAATTCTGGAAGATCAATTCATAAAGTTCCCAATAGCGATTCGGTAAGTTATACCATTGTAAACGAAGAAAAAAATCATGATGTTTATCTGGTAGATGTGAACAATGCCGAAGAGACTTACTTTGTGTGTCAGTTACCCACAGGAATTCAGGATCACGCTTGGTTAGATGCTTCAACGTTGGTTATTGGTAGTGGTTCTAAACTATATACGTACAGCCTCTTTGACCCCGCTCGATGGGTTGAAGTTGCAGATTTTTCAGCAAATAACATCGAAAATATAACGCGTATTGCAGTGAGTCCAGATAAGAAGCATATTGCTTTTGCTGCAGAAAAGAAACAACCATCACCCGCCTCCATAGTAGATGTACACATTAAACCTTTTAACGAAGCTAATTTAGACTTATTTGCCAATGCATTTGCTGAAAACGTGTTAGTGAGTCGTTTCCCTTCAGACACCATATCTGTTGGTCGAGACCAACTAAAGTCAAGTTATGCGAATTTCTATAAAAACAATGAAAGCTGGCATGTTGAAGTAAAAAATAGAATTGTACTAAACAATTATGTTATTGACGAAGAAGTTGCTACGGTAAATGGACGTTCCAACCGACAAGTTACTGTTTATGAAACCAAAAATGGTCTTATACAAACCATGACATTTATTGGAAATAAAAAAGCCGACGATCCGTTACCGCCCGTTTTGGCACAAATGGAGGCATATAATAACCGCGATATAGATGCCTTTATGCAGGCCTATGGAGATACGATTAAAACCTATAATTTTCCGAATAAGTTACGCACAGCAGGGCACGACACTATGAAAGTTGGTTTTACCAAATTTTTTGAAAACACACCCGATCTCCATTATACTGTACCAAATAGAATGGTTATTGGCAACATAGTAATTGATGAAGAGCTTATTACTGCCAACGGTACACAGTTTAGCGCTATAGCTATTTATGAAATTTGTGATGGCAAAATATGCGCAGTTACATTTTTACAATAAAAACTATACATACACTTTAAAAAACCTAGATACCTTGCAAGCAGAAATTGGAATCTTACCCTATAAAAATAGACTATGAAATATTTGTACGTTCTTTTCACTATTTTCTTCGGAATAACGGCGTTCTCACAACATGTAATGATAGAAAACATAAGCATTGTAGATGTTGAGAAAGGCACAGTGTCGAAACCGAAATACATTCATATTCAGAATGGTTTAATAAAGAAAATTTCAAACAAACCAATAAAAGCAATGATAGAAATTCCCTCAATAGATGGAACAGGAAAGTATATCATGCCTGGGATGATTGACACTCATATCCATTTTTTTCAGACCGGAAGTTTATACACAAGACCCGATGCAATAAATATGACAGAGACCGTATCTTATGAAGAAGAGCTTGCGTTTGCTGAAGCTATGGTTCCTGATAGTTTTAATAGATATCTCCGACTAGGAGTTACTAGCATTATGGACGTGGGAGGTCCGTTCTCCAACTTTAAGATTAGAGATAGTAGTGCCGCTACAACCATCTCTCCAAATGTATACGTTACCGGCCCTTTATTTTCTCCGTACAAGCCAGAGGCATTTGCCGATTTAGAAGATGCCCCCATTGAAAAAATTACGACGAAAGAAGAGGCTACAGCGCTTTTTAACAAAATGCTACCCTACAAACCTGATTTTATTAAGATATGGTATATAGCCAGCGAAGAAGAAACAGCAGAGAAAAACTACGATATTATAACGCATATCTCAAAGCTAACGCATGACAACGGCATGAAGTTGGCGGTGCATGCTACTCAAAAAAACACAGCCGAGTTAGCCGTTAAGGCAGGTGCCGATATTTTAGTACACAGCATCGATGACGAACCAGCAGACGAGGCATTTGCGCAGTTATTATTAGACAATGATGTTACCTACATCCCAACACTTATTGTATCTAAAAACTATGCGAAAGCGTTTCTAGCCAAGCCTGACAACCACAAACAAGACTTGTATTTTTCCAATCCGATGACGTATCGTTCGATGACCGATTTAAAAAAATATACCCATGCAACTGTCACACCATTTATAAAACGTTTTAGAGATAACGAAGAACGCTTTATTACGTATTACGACGGAAAGATTAAATTAATGAGTGAAAGTCTACTGTTGTTACAAAGTAAAGGTGTAAACATTGCGGCAGGTACAGATGCCGGAAACATTGGCACCATGCATGCATCTTCTTACATACAAGAATTAGAGGCAATGCAGAATGCTGGGCTAACTGTTCCGCAAGTGCTAAAAGCTGCCACGAGTAATGCGGCAAGAGGTTTCGGATTAGATGCTACCTTAGGGACGATTTCCGAAGGAAAGATAGCAGACCTTATTATGCTAACAGCGAACCCACTTGAAAGTCTAGAAAATCTCAATAGTATTGAAATAACGTTAAAAGATGGGTTGGTTTTAAAAGCTTCAGAAATCTATAAAGAAACTCCAGAGCAAATCGTGCAAAGACAGGTAAACGCGTATAACGCCAGAGATATTGATGCTTTTATGGATACGTATGCCGATGATGTGAAAATTTACAACTTTCCAGAAGTACTCTCAATGGATGGTAAGGTACAAATGCGCGAACAATTCGCTAAAATGTTTGAAGAAGTACCCAACCTCTATTGCGAGAT
Organism: Rasiella rasia; assembly: GCF_011044175.1. Taxonomy (GTDB): domain Bacteria; phylum Bacteroidota; class Bacteroidia; order Flavobacteriales; family Flavobacteriaceae; genus Marinirhabdus; species Marinirhabdus rasia. The sequence continues at coordinate 3,275,969 of NZ_CP049057.1, read as the reverse complement.
AAAAAACAGAATTACCTTAAACAACAAAGTAATAGACCGGGAATATGTTCGCTTTGGAGATAATTATTCTAGCGTAATTGCCATTTACGAAGTAAACGAAGGTAAAATATCGAAAGTCACCTTTTTAAGATAGCAACTTTCGGTTCTTCCTATATTTACCTGGCGTTACTCCTGTTTCACGAACAAATGCTTTATTGAAGGTAACGCTGTTATTGAAACCACACTCAAAAGCAACAGCTAAAATTTTTAATGTGTCCATTTTCGGATTAGTAAGTATTATCTGTGCACGCTCTACTCGAATAGCATTTACAAAATGCGTAAATGAAGTAGAAAATGTTTCAGAAAAAACTTGAGACACATATTGCGGTTTTTCATCTATAGCATTGCAATAGCTTGTTAGGTTTAATGCGCTGTCTAAAAATAAAGCTTCCTCTTTTCTGGAGTTCTTAATCTTTTTGGCAATTCTAGCTTTATCGGTTTGCTTTATGGTACTTGTAAAATATTTTTGCTGTAATTGCTGCAACTGCTGCAACACTTCAGGATATTTATACAGTACAAATCCAACAATCAAGAAAATTGTAGAAGCCAAGAAAAAATAGATGGAGAACTGCCTGTAACTATCTGCAAACAGGGTAAGATACACCTGCAACACAGCAGTAATTAAATAAATGAAGGTGAGAAATGTTAGATACACCCCTATCTTCTTTTTATAGTTGGCGTTTTTGGCAATACTAAACACCATTAACACCCCATACAATGTTACATGACCTGTACGTAGGTAGTTTAAGGGCATCATTTCTGTTAAAAAATGACTTCTTGTATACTCCATTCTTTCAGCTCCGCTCATTGCCAATAATGGGGAAAGTGCGAAGCCAACAAAGAGTACAAAGGGTAAGAGATGTAATAAATGTTTCCAGCGAAATTGCGAACTAGGATTGGTAACAAATTGAATATGCAACCATAAACTAGGCCCAAACAAAAAACAAATTGGATATGCAAAAAGGTAATAAGCGGGATATTGGAGTACCACATTGCTAGTGGTATATAAAAAGTCTATTTGCTCTATGGTAAAGCAAAGAATAAACAATGCCAACATTAAATTGGCAGGCGACCTATTTTTAAAAAACAATCCTCCTGCAATAAAAACGCCAAGAAAACAATAAAAGAAAATAAAATATCGAAGTATCTCAATCATATGGACGAAGGTAGAATTCCCACTCTAATTTCTTTTTAAAAATAATTATTCTTATCTCAAAATAACCATAAAAAACGCATTAATGGTAAGATCCTGCCTACATTTAAAATAAAAAGATGAAATCGTATATACTATTAGTGTTGGGAGTTATTCTGTGTCTAAGTTGTGCAAAAAATGACGAAGAACCCGAATCAGCTGTCTATGAGCCACCAGAAGGAACGGGTAATTTTACCGCAGGTTGCCAAGGCACATCATATGATAATTGGGAAACTTCTCAATACGTATTGCCCTATCCGGTTGGCGAAACATATATGGTGCACTTAAGTCACTGTAGCGGCTCATATCATAGTAAGGGAGAGCCAGATCAATTTGCCGTAGATTTTGCCATGCCTATTAGTAGTATTATCACCGCATCTAGGGCTGGTGAGGTTGTTTTTGTTGAAGAACGAGGCATAGATGGCGAGTTTCCTAATAATGTGGTAGTTGTAAAGCATCAGGACAACACCTATGGCCAATACATGCATCTTACCAGAAACGGAGCTATTGCCGAAGTAGGAGATCTAGTAACACAGGGAGATACCATTGGTAAAAGTGGAGCAACAGGCTTGGCTGGTTATCCGCATTTACATTTTGTATTAACTAAAGATTCTTGGGAATATCCGTATGTATCTACCCACTATAATTATAAAAACACCACTGCCAATCCATACGGTCCTGAATCTAGAAAAGAATATACAGCTCTTCGCTACCAATAAAATACAAGGCACCAATATCAATCTTATTTTCAGTAAATTTAGTGCTAAAGAAAAGCACTATGAAAAATATAATATTATCGCTCTGCGTACTAACTGTGAGCTTTGGATCTGCGCAAACCAATCCAAAAATTTACGACATTATCGCAGCGGTATCGGCAGATAGAATTGAACAAGATATTACTACACTTGCGGGTTTTGGCACTAGAAACACATTTAGTGATACCGTAAGTACTACCCGGGGAATTGGTGCTGCACGTAGATGGATTAAACAAGAGTTTGAAACCATTTCTACTTCGTGCAATAACTGTCTTGATGTGTTTTACCAGAAAGATTTTGTAAAAGCTGAAGGCAACAGACGCGTACCTCGAGATACCTGGATAGTTAATGTGGCTGCAGTGCAAAAAGGTACTAAATATCCCAACCGGTATATTATAATGAGTGGCGACATCGATTCTCGAAATAGCGACGGTAGTGACTTTACAAAAGATGCCCCAGGTGCCAACGACAACGCCAGCGGTATGGCCGGTGCTATAGAAGCTGCGCGTGTCCTGTCTAAATATAAATTTGAAAGCAGCATCGTTTATTTAGGTTTAAGTGGTGAAGAGCAAGGCCTTTTTGGTGGTGCTGGTTTCGCCGCATATGCTAAGGAACAAGGATGGGACATTATTGGTGTGCTTAATAATGATATGATCGGAAATATTAAAGGGGTAGATGGGGTAATTAGCAATGTAGATTTTAGAATATTTTCTGAACCTGTTCCTCCAACCGAAACAGAAGAACAGCGCAGAAGAAGAAGATTTTACGGTGGCGAAGTTGATGGCGTTTCAAGACAATTGGCACGTTATGTCTACACTACTACCAAAACGTATATGCCAGAAATGAATCCCATGATGATTTACAGGTTAGACCGCTTTGGAAGAGGAGGGCATCACCGACCTTTTAACGACTTAGGCTATGCGGGTATACGTATCATGGAAGCCCATGAAAACTACACCCAACAACATCAAGATATTAGGGTAGAAGATGGTATTGAGTATGGTGATAAGCTGAAATTTGTGAACTTCGATTATGCAAAAAAACTTACTGCCGTAAACGCAATAACAATGGCAAGTCTTGCTTGGGCACCACCCTCACCTAAAAATGTTGCGATTGGCGGAATAGTAGCCCCTTCAGCAAAATTTAAGTGGGATAAGGTAGACGGTGCCATAGGCTATAAAATTTATTGGCGAGACACCACCTCACCTACTTGGGACTATAGCCGTTTTGTAGGTGACGTTTCTGAATTTACACTTGATGGCATTGTTATAGATAATTTTTTCTTCGGAATAGCTGCCGTTGGCCCCAATGGGCATGAAAGTGTTGTAACTTTTCCGAATGCTATTTTTAGATAGCGATATTAATGCAGTAACGTAAAAAAACTTTAGAGCTTACCTACCGTATTATCGCCAAAAAATCGTAATTCAGGTGAACCAGTAACATTAATCACATAACCTCTTGGAGTATAGTTAGTACCCGTATTGCTTATTCTATCGGCTTCAGACATTTTAGAGATATCTAGAAATGTAAGTTCTTTCCAGTTCATACCTTCCAAATTAGACTGAACAATATCATAAACAATAGTTTGCACTCCGTTTTGCTCAACCATTCTTTTATTATCCACTTTTAAAATGATGGCACCCATACTTAATATGATAGTTACCCTATCATTCTGCAGCGTTAGGGTGAATGATTCGTCTGTTCCTCCGAATACTTCTCCAGAGAACATAGTCATTTCTGTAGTTTCATCAGTTGTCTCTTGTTGCGTAGATTCCGGTTTTTCAACCACTTTTTCAGTTTCTGGAACAGTTTTTACTACAGCAATCTTCTCTTTTTTCTTTGCCTTTTTTCTTCGTGCTTCTTTTCTAGCCTCCTTTTTGTTGTAAACTTCTTGCGCATTGCTGTTGGTCATTCCAATGACTAAAAATGCTATCACTATTAAAAGTACTCTCATAGTTTTGGTTTTTAATATTCGTATGTAAATGTTCGTTTTGCTGTTGGTTTTGTTACTACCTTATCTACTGTACCTAAGTTGTTACCGTATTTATCGTATGATGTAACATTGTGTATACTTAACTCTTCTGAATCGTCTTCGGCTATTTTAAAGATTTTCTTATCTGTTACTTCTCCGTAGTCGTTGTACAGAAATTCTGTTTTAAACTTTCCTGACCTAGATCCTTCAATGATAGCAATAGTCTGCCCCTTTTCATTGCTAATATACTCTTCGGCCATTGTTGGTTTTCCACTTTCGTTGTATTTAATTTTAAAGGCCAACACGTTGTCTTTAAATTCTTGCGCATAATGATATACCAATAAATTGTCGCTACCATCTAAATATTTCTCCCATTTTTTTTCTTCCGTAATATTTCCGAAGGCATCATAACTGTACTCATAAATACGAGAAAAGTCTTCTGTTCCATCTGCAGTAAAATTCTTTTCTTCTACAACGTTACCTTGATTGTCGTATATAAAGCTAGTAGAGCTTCCTTGTCCGTTTTCTCGACTCCAAGTTTCTTTTATCTTCTGATTCTCCGTATTGTAAGCGTACGTATAATTGGTGATAACACCTTCGTTAGTATCGGTAGAGGCAATTAGATTACCAGCAGATGAATAGGTGTTTAAAGTGGTTCGCGTTTGCTTCCCTGAACCGTAGTAATCATATGCCGTAATTTCTACAGCGTTTCCATCTTTATTGTATTTTGTTTCTTCAACAGTATGCGAAGTGGTTTCTCCAACTAGTCTTATAAACTCGCGTTTTACTTTAATAGGTGGTGTTTGTGGGCGCTTTTTAAGAACAACCTCATTTTTTATAGCCTTTTCATTTGTTACTTGAGAAGTTGAATCTTTACAACCGAGTAAGAACAAAAAAGTTAGCAATGTGAGAAATAAAAACTTGTTTTTAAAATTCATATCGTATTTGTTACGTGATTACGTTTGTAAACGTATTACGATGCTTTTAGATAATCCATAAGGCAATTGCCCTATTTTGAATTAATTGATTATCAACTCATTACCACGAGGTTGTACATAAAAACTTTTGTGCAGTGAGGCGTGTTATTTTTTGCCAGCTGCAATTCTCTATTTGGCCAACCTACTTTCGCAATTGTACTTTGAAACTCTTACCTTTGCTAAAAATTTATGCCCATGCTAAACGCTGGAGTTTTAGGTGCAGGTCACCTTGGAAAAATTCATCTCAAGTTACTCAACCAATCTTCTAAATATCAGTTAGTTGGTTTTTATGATGCAGACCAAGAAGCTTCAAAAAAAATTGAAGAAGAGTTTGGCTATAAGAGCTTTTCCTCTATGGAAGCGCTAATAGATGCCTGTGATGTTGTAGATGTTGTTACACCAACCATACACCATTTCAATTGTGCAAAAGAAGTAGTAACCGCAGGGAAACATCTCTTTATTGAAAAACCAATTACACATACGGTACAAGAAGCTAAGGATTTACTTGAACTAGCCGCCAAGCATAACGTCTTAGGGCAGGTAGGACACGTAGAGCGTTTTAACCCGTCGTTTATGGCAGTAAGCCATATGATAGATAACCCAATGTTTATTGAAGCACATAGACTGGCAGAATTTAATCCGCGAGGTACAGATGTTTCTGTTGTATTAGATTTAATGATACACGATATAGACGCTATATTAAGTGTTGTAAAGTCTAATGTAAAAACTATTAATGCTAGTGGTGTTTCTGTTATTTCTGAAACTCCCGACATTGCAAATGCGCGTATTGAATTCGAAAATGGTTGTGTTGCAAATTTAACAGCAAGTAGAATTTCAATGAAGAAGATGCGTAAAGCTAGATTTTTCCAGCGCGACGCGTATATTTCAGTAGACTTTCTGGAGAAAAAGTGTGAAGTGGTAAAAATGAAAGACGCGCCCAAAAATCCGGACGATTTCGCCATGATTCTCACCAATGCCGAAGGTGTAAAGAAACAAATCTATTTTGACAACCCTAAGATAGATGCAAACAATGCAATTTTAGATGAGCTAGAGAGTTTTGCAGATGCCATTCAAACAAAATCGACGCCTAAAGTTACTCTAGAACAAGGGGCTCAGGCATTAACGGTAGCCATGCAAATTATAGAAAATTTTAAAAGTTTATAAATACGTATAAACAATAGAAGTTTAACCCTACTAAAGATATTCGCTTTCGCGGAAAATAATATGAAAAATGTAGCAGTAATAGGAGCAGGAACCATGGGCAACGGAATCGCCCACACCTTCGCTCAAAAAGATTATAAAGTTCAACTCATCGACGTTTCTCAGGCTTCGTTAGACAAAGGAATGGCAACTATAGCCAAGAACCTAGATAGAATGGTTGCTAAAGAACGTATTACCGAAGAAGAGAAGCAACGTACACTAAGTAACATTACTACGTATACAAGTTTAGAAGAAGGTGTAGAATACGCCGGACTTGTGGTAGAAGCGGCTACTGAAAACGTGGATTTAAAACTTAAGATTTTTAAAGATCTAGATACGTTCTGCCCAGATGACACAATTTTAGCTAGTAATACTTCGTCTATTTCTATAACCCAAATTGCGGCTGCAACTTCGCGTCCTGAAATGGTGATTGGAATGCACTTTATGAATCCTGTGCCTATCATGAAACTGGTAGAGATTATTAAGGGTTATAGTACAAGTCAGGAGACGTATAGTACTGTTGCCGAAATTTCAGAAAAACTAGGAAAAATACCTGTAGAGGTAAACGATTATCCAGGATTTGTTGCCAACCGTATTTTAATGCCTATGATTAATGAGGCTATTGAAACTTTATATAACGGTGTTGCTGGTGTGGAAGAAATAGATACGGTTATGAAACTTGGTATGGCGCACCCAATGGGACCTTTGCAGTTAGCCGATTTTATTGGCCTAGATGTTTGTCTCTCTATACTCAATGTTATGTACAACGGCTTTAAAAATCCGAAGTATGCTCCTTGCCCACTTTTGGTTAACATGGTAATGGCTGGAAAGAAAGGTGTTAAGAGTGGCGAAGGTTTTTACGATTATTCTGAAAGCAGAAAAGCAGAGAACGTAGCTACAATGTTTAAATAAATACCCAGAGAAGTTTAACTTTGATGTACTACCTTTTACTCGTCAACTATTAAACTTATAAATTCATAAACAAAAAATGCCTAAAATACTTCCATTTAAAGCGGTACGCCCTACTCGAGATAAGGTGAGCTTGTTGGCGTCTCGCTCTTATGAAAGTTATACAGCAGAAGAACGAGAATCTAGATTACGGGATAATCCGTTTTCGTTTCTACAGATACTAAATCCAGGCTTTAAATATCAAAAGGAAATTTCTGGTGCCCAGCGGTATGAGCTAGTTCGAAACAGATATCAGGAGTTTAAGGAGGATGAAATCTTTATGCAAGACGATCTCCCTTGTTACTATTTTTACAAAATCGTAAATCGTGATGGCGACGAATTTAGAGGAATTGTAGCGGCAGCGAGCGCAGAAGATTATGAGAAGAATAGGATTAAAAAACACGAGGCGACCATAGAGTATAGAGAAAATACCTTTAAAAATTATCTTGAAACTGTTGGTTTTAATGCAGAAGCAGTACTCCTCACCTACCCAAACAATCCTGCTATTGAAAAAATTATAGCCTCAGTAATGAGTACACGGGCAGAGTATGAGTTTACAACTACGTATCGCGACACACATTACCTTTGGAATATCAGTGATCCTGAAATAGTAAATAAGTTAAAAACACATTTTGCCGAAATTGATGCTGTTTATATTGCAGACGGGCACCATAGAAGTTCATCTTCTGCCTTGTTAGCAGATGATAAAAAGCAACAGAATAAAAATCATACCGGGGAAGAAACGTATAACTATTTTATGAGCTTCTTAATACCCGAAAGCGACTTAAAAATATATGAATTTAATAGACTGGTTAACGGCTTAAATGGCTTGTCTAAAGAAGAGTTTTTAATTCAGTTAGATGCCCAGTACCGTATTGAAAATAGAAGTACTGCGTATTATAAACCCTCTAAAAAGCATCATTTTAGTATGTATTTAGATGGGGAGTTTTATTCCCTTTACCTGCGGAAAAACAACTACGAAATAACCAATGCGCTTGACGCATTAGACACTCAAATTCTATACACTACCATCTTAAAACCAATTCTAGGTATTGACGATGTACGCAACGACACGAGAATTGGCTACGCAGATGGAAAAAAAGATCTGGTTTATATTAAATCTTTAGTAGACCAAGGTACGTATACCGTTGGGTTTGGAATGCTGCCAGTTACCACTCAAGAAATGAAAGAAATTGCAGACCAAGGACTTATAATGCCTCCTAAAAGCACCTACATTGAACCAAAACTGCGAAGCGGTGTAACCATTTATGAATTTTAAATGAGTATTTCAGAAAATTGCATTGCCATAAAAAAAAGTTTACCACGGCATGTTGCCTTGGTGGCGGTATCTAAAACCAAATCGGTAGCCGAAATCATGCAGGCTTATGACGCAGGACAGCGTGTGTTTGGAGAAAATAAGGTGCAGGAAATGGAAGGAAAATGGCAAGAAATGCCCAAAGACATTGAGTGGCATATGATTGGCCATGTACAGCGAAATAAAGTTAAATACATGGCACCTTTTGTGAGTTTAATTCATGCTGTAGATAGTGAACGACTGCTAAAAGAGATAAACAAGCAAGCTAAGAAAAACGACCGCGTAATTAACTGTTTACTTCAGATTAAGATTGCAAAAGAAGACAGCAAGTTTGGAATGAGTGAAGCAGCGGCTAAAACATTAATTACTTCAGAAGCGTTTCAGAATTATAAAAATGTTTCGGTGGTTGGGCTTATGGGAATGGCTACATTTACCGAGAATGAAGAACAGGTGCGTAGTGAATTTAAAGAACTAAAACGCATTTTCGACGATTTCCGAAGTATACAAAAAAAGCTAACCATAGTGAGTATGGGTATGAGCGGTGACTACACCATTGCTATTGAAGAAGGTAGCAACATGGTACGTGTAGGCAGTGCAATTTTTGGAGCTCGCAATACGATTTAGCAAAAGAATTAAGAATAGGAACTAACTTTTAAAATTCAAGGAATTTACGCAATACTAGACATAGAAACTACCGGTGGTAAGTACAATGAAGAAGGCATAACAGAAATTGCTATTTATAAATTTGACGGACACAAAATTGTAGATCAATTTTGTAGTTTGGTGAATCCGGAGCGTAAAATACAGCCGTTTGTAGTGAATCTTACAGGTATTAACAATGAAATGCTCCGCAACGCCCCTAAATTTTATGAAATTGCTAAGCGTGTTATTGAAATTACCGAAGGCTGCATAATTGTAGCTCACAACGCCAAGTTTGACAATAGAATTCTAACCACAGAATTCGATCGGTTGGGATACGATTTTGATAAGAGTACACTCTGTACAGTAGAGCTTTCAAAAGATTTAATTCCGGATATGCCATCGTATAGTCTGGGTAAATTGGTGCGATCGCTAGGCATACCAATTACAGATAGGCACAGAGCTCAAGGTGACGCAAAAGCAACTGTAGAGTTATTTAAAATGTTACTTCAAAAAGACGTAAATAAAGAAATTATTCAGGCATCGGTTCGAAAAGACCCAAAACGTCATTTAGATACAAAACTACTAGATATTATTGCGAGTGCTCCTTCAGAAACAGGTGTGTATTATATGCACAAAGAAGATGGCACCATTATATACATTGGTAAGAGTAAAAACATCAAGAAAAGGCTTACGCAGCATTTTACAAGTGATAATAGAAAGTCTAAAAAAATACAACTTGAGGTAGCTACAGTAACTTTTGAGCTCACTGGAAATGAATTAATTGCACTTCTTAAAGAAAGTGAGGAGATAAAAACAAACAAGCCCATATACAATAGAGCACTGCGCAAAACATTATTTCAGTACCAGCTTGCTTCTTTTAAAGATGATGAGGGCTATATTAACCTGAAGATTGAGAAGGCACACAAAGAGAAAAAGCCTATTACTACGTTTACGAATTACCAAAAAGCAAAATCTGCGCTCTTTGCCATTACAGAAAAATATAATCTATGTCAGAAATTAACTGGTCTTCACAAAACATCAGGAAATTGTTTTAATTATACAGTACAGAATTGTGAAGGAGCTTGCATACAAAGAGAGGCATCTGAAGACTATAACGTTAGAGTACAGCTATTTTTGGATGACAATAGCTATGAAAAGCAACATATGCTAATAGTAGACCGAGGGCGCGATGTAGACGAGCGATCTGTAATTTTAATTGAAAATGGAAACTATAAGGGCTTCGGATTTTACAATTTAAACTATCAAATAAACAATCCAGAAGTGCTTAAATCTATCATTACTCCTATGAGTAATAATAGAGATGCACAACACATTATTCAGTCATATCTAAAGAAACGGCGTGTACTAAAAATTATTCCGTTAGCGACAGACACTGTAAATTAAAGAAACTTACTTACTTTTATATATACAAAACCTAATTGTAGTTGGAACCAACGCAAAAACATAACTGGCGCAGAGATTTACATACAATCATTTATGAGGCAGATACGCCCATGGGTAAACTCTTTGACGTTGTGCTACTCATTCTTATTTTACTGAGTGTTATCTTTGTTATGGTTGAAAGCGTACGAGGATGGCCACCAGAGGTGTATGACTATCTATATTATGGGGAATGGGTTATTACTATCTTCTTCTCATTCGAGTACATTGCCAGAATTATTACCATTAAGCGTCCTGCACGATACATTTTTAGCTTTTACGGGGTAATCGATTTTCTATCTACCATTCCGTTGTACTTGTCATTTATTTTAGCTGGAAGCAATTTCTTACTAACTGTAAGAGCATTGCGACTGCTACGAGTGTTTAGAATACTCAAGGTAACACGCTACATAGGCGAATCTAACAAGCTAAGAAAAGCATTGCTTGATAGTCGTCCAAAAATACTGGTATTTCTATTTGCCGTACTTATTATTTCGATCATTGCAGGCACCTTGATGTATATTGTTGAAGGAGAAGAAAGTGGCTTTGTTAGTATTCCTGTAAGCGTTTATTGGTGTATTGTTACCCTTACCACTGTTGGATTTGGCGATATAGCCCCGGTAACACCCTTAGGGCAACTAATTGCTGCGGTGATTATGATTATGGGGTATGGTATCATTGCGGTTCCTACTGGAATTGTAAGCGCAGAATATGTTAAAAGCACTGGAAGTTCTAAAATAGACGACTCAGATTATGTGCACGTAAATAGCCAGAGTTGTAGAAATTGCAATGCAAAGAAACATAGAGATGATGCAGATTATTGTCATAAATGCGGAACTCCTTTGCATCCAGAAGATATCTTTTAACAATGCCCACTAAGAGACCATTGCTTGTTTGTATTGTAGGTCCTACGGCCATTGGAAAGACAGCTTTAAGTATTTCGGTTGCCAAGTATTTTTCTACGGAAATTATCTCTGCAGATTCTAGGCAGTTTTTTGCTGAAATGGCAATTGGTACAGCGGTTCCCTCTCCCGAAGAATTAGAAGCCGCCCCACATCATTTTATTCAAGACCGAAGTATTTTCACACCCTATAATGTAGGCGATTTTGAACGAGATGCAATTGATACCTTAAATCAATTATTCAAGAAACATCCTATTGTGGTTATGGTGGGAGGTTCTGGACTCTATGTAGACGCCGTAGTGCGAGGTTTAGATGCTTTTCCGAAGGTCGCACCAGAAATTAGACAACAGTTAATAGAAGAGTTTAACACCTACGGAATTTCAAAATTACAAACAGAATTACGAGAAAAAGACCCCGTATATTTTGAAACTGTAGCAATAGACAATCAACATAGGGTAATTAGAGCCCTTGAAATTATACGCGCCACAGGTACGCCTTTCTCATCATTCCTAACACTAACTAAAAAAGCAAGAAAATTCGATACCCTTTACATCGGACTCTCAGCAGACCGGCAATTGGTGTATGATAGAATTAATATGCGTGTAGACCAAATGATGAAACAAGGGCTTCTACAAGAAGTGCAAAATTTATACGCGCACAAAGATCTTAATGCGTTGCAAACTGTTGGTTACAAAGAGTTGTTTACATATTTAGACAGACAGTGTTCTCTAGAAAAAGCTGTTTCAGAAATTAAAAAAAACACCAGGCGTTTTGCCAAAAGACAAGGCACTTGGTTTAGAAAAAACACAGCCATACATTGGTTCGATTATGCCAAGCCACACGCTGAAATTTGCGAGTTTATAGAACACAAAAACGCCAACCCAAACTAAATTAGGTGGCGTTTATGACACTTATTTAACTTATATTATTGGTCTACTTCGTCTTTTACTACCAAACGGAAGCCTTCACCGTGAATATTAATAATTTCAACTCCATCGTCTTTACTTAAGTATTTACGGAGTTTTGCAATATACACATCCATACTTCTAGAGGTGAAATAGTTATCATCTCTCCAAATCTTTGTGAGTGCTAATTCACGTGGCATCAGGTCATTTTTATGCAACGCTAATAGACGTAATAACTCGTTTTCTTTTGGGGATAACTTACTAGGCTCTTCCTTTTTATAGGTTAAAAAGCGAAGCTTAGAATTAAGATGAAAATTACCCACAACAAATTCGAACTGCTTACTGTCTGCAAGAGAATCTGTCGCTTTCCTTTGAATAATTGCCTTAATCTTCATAAGCAATACTTCACTATCGAAAGGTTTATTTAAATAGTCGTCTGCTCCTACTTTATACCCTTTTAGCACATCTTCTTTCATGGCTTTAGCCGTTAAGAAAATGATTGGAACATCTTCGTTCTTCTCGCGAATTTCTTTAGCAAGTGTAAAACCGTCTTTATACGGCATCATGACGTCAAGGATACAAAGATCGTAATCGTCTTTTTTAAATTTTTCGAAACCTTCCATTCCGTTTTTAGCATGAACCACATCGTAGTCGTTCATAGCGAGGTAATCTTTTAAGACTGTTCCAAAATTTGGATCGTCTTCTACTAGGAGAATCTTTTTGTTTTCAGTTTCCATAAGTTATGATATTAAGTGTAATTTAATAATGAAGGTACTTCCTTTGCCTTTCTCACTTTCAACGAATATCTCGGCGTCGTGATCGTCTAATATCCGCTTAACATAAGCAAGGCCTAAACCGTGTCCCTTAACGTTGTGTATATCACCCGTATGTTCACGGTAAAATTTTTCAAAAATTTGTTTCTGAACCGATTTCGTCATTCCCATCCCTTGATCTCGAATTTTAAGAATGATACTATTCTTAACGTTTTCAGTATAAATATCAATTTTAGGGGTATCCTCAGAATATTTAATAGCGTTGTCAAGCATATTCACAATTACGTTGGTCATATGAGAATCGTTTGCAAGAATAGACGATTTCAGGGCACCAAAATGGGTTTTAATATAGCCGCCCCGGTCTTCAATGATTAATTCTACATGGGTAATTGCGCTTTCTACTATTTCGTGTAATTTTAAACGTTCTTTAGGTAAATCGAGCTCATTTTTCTCTAACTTAGAAATTCGCAGAACGTTTTCAACCTGCGCATGCATTCTTCTATTTTCATCACGAATCATCCCTAAATATCGATTCAAAAATTCTTTGTTATCTTTTACTTTAGGGTTTTTAAGCGCGTCTAAGGCTAAATTTATAGTTGCGATAGGTGTCTTAAATTCGTGCGTCATGTTATTTATAAAATCGCTCTTAATCTGAGAGATTTGACGTTGTTTAAATAGTTGAGAGAGGGCACTACTATAGGCCAACACAATCACTCCTGTAAACACTAAAGAAAGCGCTGCCATACCTAAAATACTGTTTAACACTTCCTTCTTTTTTCCAGGAAACCCAACAAACAATTGGTATTTGGTGTTAAGATCTTCATTTACAAACAGTGGAGTACTATAAGTATTGCCAGGGTCTAATTCAAAATTTTCAGATTGTACTTTGGTAGCTAAGGTTTTACTAAAAATTGCATACTCGAAGGGAGTATTCACATTATGATCTGCAAGTTCCTTTGTTAGAAGGGTGTCAATTTCTAACTTGTTTGTTCTTTTATGGATAGGCTTTTTCCCTGAGATATTCTTAAAAGCGGCGTCAAACTGGTTTCGTTCAAAATCAGTAAGTCTATCTATTGTTTCAATTTCGGAAGTGCTGCTATTATTTCCATCGAGACCAGATTTTAAAATAATACGTTTTTTACGATTGGTTAATCTTTTAAACTGAATACTGTCTATTTCTGTATCTAAGATATTGGTAGACAATTTAAAATCTTCTTCGAGTATACTATTGTAGAAAACACTTTTTTCATCTACCCCCCCATCACGTGTAGCGTATAAAAGTTCATTTATTGTTACTCTTTCTGGGCTTCCAATACTATCTACCATATCGCTGTAGATATAGTAATAATCATCTAACTCTCTAGATTGTATTTTTGCAGCAACATTTAAGAGTGAGTTTTTTACATTTGAACTAAAGTATTCTTCCTTGGTCTGATAAGAATTAGAAATCCAATATCCTTGAACAAAAATAATCCCAAGAAGGGATAAGGACATCAGCGCAATAAGAAGGGAAAATAGCCTTTTGTTCATTTCTCAAAAGTAAGATTTTAACATTTAGCGAAATGGTGGTTTAACCAAATGTTAACAGTAATAATCTACTTTAATTACGGGGCTTCTGAGAGTTTTGCATGTAGGTTTTTAATCTGAATTTTGGTACTTGCCAAGTCAAGGTTGTGTATAACTACATCTGCCAGCTTAATTTTCTTTTCATCAGACCACTGGTTGTTCATCCTTGCCACTATTGCCTCTCGAGTATTGTAATCTCTTTGCTGCACACGGCGTATCCTCTCTTCTACAGGGGCAGTTACTAAAATTGTGAGGTCGCAATCTACATAGCTCCCATTTTCAAATAAAATTGCTGCTTCCTTCACACAATAGGGTCCATGTTGTTTTTTAACCCATCGTTTAAAGTGTTGAGCCACTTTGGGGTGAATAATTTCATTAACTGCTTTTAGTAAGGTAGCATCATTAAAAACTAATTTTGCAACAAAAACGCGGTTTAGCACTCCATCTGTATATGCCTCCTTGCCCAAAAGCTGAGTGAGCTTTCGATGAATTATTTTAGACGAATTAGTAAGTTTCTTCGCTTCAATATCTGCAATGTAAACTGGCACTCCTAATTCTTGAAACATCTTAGCTACCGTAGTTTTTCCACTTCCTATTCCACCTGTAAGTCCAACAATCTTCATATTACTTTTTAAAGATGAGAAAATCAATTTTCTTAGGTGACAGCTCCACACTTTTTGCATAAGAAGGAACTTTAACTAAAGTGGGAGACAAAAAATTTTCTTCTGTATTTCTGTCGTTATAGTCACAAACCACTTGAAAATCTTGTTCAGAAATGGTATTAAACTTCTCTATTGGCATTACACAAGTTACTGTGATACGCTGTGGAATTAATTTAATACTTGTGTTAGCGGGTATGTTTTCTACGGAAATAGGCAGTGTAATTTTTTTCTGAGCAAATTCCATTACCTCTTGTTTTAGGGTAACACTTGTAGTTCTGGTTACTAAATCTTTGTAGGGTAAAGGAAGTAAGGCTATTTCTTCGGAAAGGTTAGCTCCAACATTCTCTATAATTACTTCCTTGGTTGCAATTCTAGTAATAGAATCTAAATAACGTGATGGTCCAGAAACTAAAATAGAGTCTGGATCTGCATAGACGCTGTCTAATGCTCTAAATCCGTTTCTATAAGAAATCTTTGCTCTTACCACCACAGGAATTTTTTTAGCTTGTACTCCTTGTAATTGAATTGTGATACCTTTTTCTGAAAGATTTCGTATGGTTCCAGTATAGCCAATTTGTTTAGTGAGCTCATCTTTCAATTCTTCATCACTTAGTTTTGCAACTTTTGTATCGGTATCAAAGTATTTAGACACATCTACTACAACCGTAGGTTTTTTTATTTTGTAGATTAAAAAATCGATTCCATTTGTGGTGATATAAAAGTTAACGCTATTTGGGTTCTCTTCAGCCAACAAATACTCTTCTGGTATATTTTGGTACGTAAAAGCTGTCTCTATCTGAGCTGTATTCTCTTTAGAAAATTTAGTAAGTGCCCAGAACACAATAGCAAGTAACAGAAAGAAAAAAAACATATTTACTTTTATGCTTTTAAAAGATTTGTTTGAAACTGCCATTGATTATTTATTTGTGGTAAAAGTTACTTAAAAAATAACTTCGGAAATTGCTTTTCGGGTTCTTTATTCAGCCAATGAATAAAAAAGGTGGACTTCAAAAATGCCATCCCATAACCAAAAAACTGTACGAACATTGCCCATACGGCTAAAAATCCGATTGAGATACTTTTGTTCTTGATACTAGCATCTATTAAAATCATGAAAATATAACTTACCAATGGTAAAGCTAGCAGCCAAGAAACCAAAATGCTTAAAACTAAAGTCGCTACAACAAAGAAGAGAAAAAGGGTAGGAAACCAAAAAGTGATTTTTGCTGCATTTGGGTGCCATTTATTTAAGATGGGGCGTACGAGGCCAAATTTCTTAACCTGGGTATAAAACTTATGCCATGAAATTCGTCTTTTATGAAATACATAGGCATCTGGAATATAGGTAGTTTCAAAATTAGCTTTTAGAATACGCTGTGACAAATCGGGGTCTTCTCCTGGATGTATCTTCGCAAATCCGCCAGTGGCATTAAATGCTTCCTTAGAAATTCCCATATTGAAACTTCTAGGCTCAAATTTATTGACGCTCTTTTTTGCGCCTCGAATACCTCCTGTAGTTAAAAATGAGGTCATAACATAATTTATAGCTTTCTGTAAATCTGAAAAGTTTTGATGTGCTGCGTCTGCCCCGCCATAGCAATCATAGTACTTATTGTCAAGAAAATAATCTACAGTTTCCAAATAATGAGAAGGAAGTAAACAGTCTGAATCGAGGATGATAAAATAGTTACCTGTAGCCTTTTTCATTCCGTAGTTACGAGAATCTCCAGGACCTGAATTTGGTTTAGTGTAGTACGATATATTTAAAGAGTTTTCAAATTGTTTTACTACAGCTTCCGATGTTTCACTACTACCATCTTCTACAATAACAATTTCATATTCATGGTTAGATTGCAGCACTAAAAAACTCTCCAACAACTCTTTAATTTCTTGGGGTCTATTGTATACAGGAATGATAAAGGAATAACTTCGCTTCATAGGGACGCAAAGTTACGTAATAAAAAAAGTCACCCCAACTAATGTTGGGATGACTTGTTAATCTATTTATAGGTTTGTATCGCTTACTGCTTTACAATTTTGTAGATGCCTAATTCGCCATCAACAACAACCTTTAAAACATAGGTTCCAACTGTAAGACCTGCAACATTCAATTGAGCATTGCTGCTTCCTACTTTTTGAGACAATACTTCTTGACCTAAGATGTTATAAATAACAGCACTTTCAATTGTACCATTACCAGAACTTAAGTTTAGTTGGTTATCTGCTGGATTCGGGAAATAACTAAATCCTTGAATTACGTTATCATCTGCTCCAAGATAGAAGTCACCATCAATTACGATATCAGTAATACCATCATGATTTGCAACGTACACGTAGTATGCTTGTCCTGCTACAACAGGGATAGAAGCATCTGCTCCAGGTACACACTGGTTATCGAACCAATCTACTAACGTAAGATCTGTTTCTACAGAATCTTCGTCTGGAGCTGTGTAAAAAGTAACTGAAGTATATCCTGCTGGGCTAATTACTTCAGCAGTAGCTGTACCGTTAAGTTCTGGAACAAAATTGTACCAAACTCCTAATACACCAGCATTATCACAAACCGCTGGAGTACCACCTGCTTCTGTTGTAGCTGCTGGCATAGGCACTGCTGGATCTGTGTAAGGAAGTCCTGCCTCATCTACGTCTATAGAATTTGCAATCATATCGTTGAAAGGAGGTACAGGAAGGCAAGATAAGTTAAGAGAGAAATCTCCTGAGCTTGCTGCATTAAAACCATTTACAAGTATATAGTAAGTAGAACTACCATCACTTTGGAATGTTAATTCAGACTGAAGACCGCAAGAATCGTCATTTTCAGCAACACAAACTAAAGCACCACAGTCACCTGAATATACTACTAATTTACTATCGTACGTAGTTCCACCATCACACAATGAAACTGTGTAATCTGTCACTAATCCTGAAGTATCATTAATTACATACCAAAGACCTGGAGCATCATTTCCTCCACCACAATCTGGAACACCAAGATCTGGACTAGCATTTGCAGTAGAACCAACAACGGTTTCTCCACAACTAATAGACCCTGCAATATCACAGTTATCAAAAGGTACAACACAACTAATCTCTAGATTGTATGCGCCAAATTCAGAAGCATCAAAACCTTCAACTGCAATATAATATGTAGATGTTCCGTCTGACGTAAAACTTACTTCAGATTGTAATCCACAAGAATCATCATTGTCTGCAACTACAGCGCCTCCGCAAGAATCGTACACAGTTAATAAAGAATCGAATGCTGTTCCTCCATCACAAAGTGAAATAGTAACTACTTGTTCGAATCCAGTTCCTGTGAAAGAGTACCACTCATCTAAAGAATCGTTAGCACCACCTTGGTCTGTATTGTCTGAAGTATCTCCAGCAACTACATCACCACATGTTAACACAAACGGATCTGTACAAATATCATTTTCAATACACGCACCAAAAAGAAGATTTGAGATTAATTCACCTGATCCTGCAATACCTTCAATTTCAACACGACTTACAGGAACATCTGAAATAAAGCCAAAGAAATTTGCAGTATTTATAGGATTAGTAACTGTGAAAGTATCTATTAGAATGCCTCCAGCATCGAACAAACGTATTTCAGTATCAACATTAGAGTTATTAAAAATGTCGAATCCTGCACTATAAACGTCATCTGGCCCAGTAAAATTTAGAATAGTAAAGTCTGCAAACGAGTTTGCTCCTACATAGTCACTTGGTACTCCTATAAATCCTGTTGTTAACAAAACTGTGAGTCCACCACCACCGCCAGCACCGACGGTAATACTAAATCCTTCTTCTAAAACACCGGCATTATAACATGTACCATCACCAGCATTACTTAATTCTACACCACATGCAGAAACACTGTTTGGACCAAAGTTTGAATCTGCAAAATCTTCCATTGTGAAATCTACTGCACTTGGACATGCAGCTTCAAGGTCACCTAAAGTAGTAAATGTAGTTGCAGATGACGCACAACTTGTACAATCACCCATCACACGAATAGGAGCTCCTTGTTGTGTAAGTGTTCCTGGGTCTTCCATGATTCCCCATGTACCCGCAATAGATTGCATTCCATTTCCTGTTGTTGTTTGACCTAAAATCGCAACAGGTGGTTGCCATGGACCTGAAGTCGCTGTACCACCAATTTGCCAGTCTACCCAGTACGTACCTGCAGCTAAAGATAAGCCTGGAGTATCTACTGTAATTCTGTGAATAGCACGGTCTGTATTTGGACCACTTTCTAATTGTCTGTAGGCTCCACTCCATACTACACTAGTAAGTACGTTAGTAGTAGCATCACCATATATAACAGAGCTACCTGGCAAACTTGGATCTCCGTCCCAAACTTGCATATTAATTTCGTTGATAGTTGGAGGTGCCGTTGGCGTAAAAGATTGATACGCGAAAAACTCCATAGAAGTTACATCATAATCGTCTGCAAGAATAATATCTTCAGCAATTCGGTTATCATTAACAACTTGAACACCGTACCCATAATTTTGCATTAATAGGGTTGTATCTTCCAACAGACTTACATCTGGTGTACCTGCTATACTAAAGTATGGCCCCGACTCGTATGCCAATACTGGCATCTGTCTTGTAGACTCAGGATTATGGTATACAGTACCGTTAAAAGAAGCATTACTGCGTCCCATCTCTCCAGAAAAGGATACTACAGTATTATTAGTCACTCTCGTAGTGACATTTTGGTTTGAAGTAGTGGAAATGCCATCCACTGCTCCGTTTTGCCCAAAGCTCAATGCGCTTATCAACAAAACTGATAAAAAAGTAATTTTTTTCATAATTAATTTGGTTAAAAATTTAACACAAATATAGAAATTCTTCTTTAAGTTCTTAATTATAGCGACATTATAATTAAATGAAGTGACAAAAGCCCATAAAAAAAGTCCTCTCAAAAAAATTGAGAGGACCTTTTTATAGATTAAAGTTTTATTTACTGCTTCACAATCTTGTAGATGCCTAATTCGCCATCAACAACAACTTTCAAAATGTATGTTCCAACGCTTAGGTTAGCTACATTCAATTGAGCGTCGCTACTTCCTACGCGCTCAGACAATACTTCTTGACCTAAGATGTTGTAGATAATAGCACTCTCTATAGTACCACCTCCTGAACGTAGGTTCAATTGATTCTCTGCTGGGTTAGGGAAATAACTAAATCCTTGAATCTCTGTATCTCCAATACCTAAGTAGAAGTCTCCATCGATAACAATATCGGTAACTCCACCTTGGTTTGCTACATACACATAGTATGGCTGACCTGCAGTTACTAATATAGAAGCATCTGCTCCCGGTACACACTGGTTATCAAAGTAATCTACCAATACAAGATCTGTCTCTACTGAATCCTCATCTGGAGCCGTATAGAAAGTAACAGAAGTATAAGCAGCTGGTGTTGTTACACTCGCTGTAGCAGTTCCGCCCATCTCTGGAACAAAATTGTACCATACTCCACGTACACCTGCATTATCACAGTCGGCAGGAGTTCCTCCAGCTTCTACTGTAGCACCAGGCATGTTTACTGCTGGATCTGTGTAAGGGAAGCCTATCTCATCAACATCGATAGAGTTTACAATCATATCGTTTGGTGGAGGTACTGGTGCACAGTTAACTGATAAATCAAAGTTTCCTGTTTGGTTAAATCCATGTACTAAAATATAGTACGTTGAAATACCATCACTCTGGAACTCTACCGTTGAAGTAAAGCCTGTACAGTCATCATTATCATCATTCGCAGCAACACAAACTAAAGCACCACAGTCTCCTGAGTATACTGAAATCTTAGTGTCGAAATCTGCAGCATCACATAAATCTAAGGTAATATCTTGTACAAAACCTGGAATAGGCTCTGTGTAAGAGTACCATACTCCTGGTGATACAACCTCTACTGTTGGTAAAAACGGTGTTGGATCGAAAGTATCATCACAGTTTCCTGCAACAGCATCATCAATAGTGGCAAAATTAGTGCTACCAGATATTACATCTCCACAACTCACGGCAATCGCATCGTCACAAAGGTCATTGGCTGCAACTGGATTACATGAAACTTCTAAACTGAAAGCTCCAGCATCACCTGTTCCAAATCCTTCTACAGCTACAAAATACGTAGTAGTACCATCTGATAAGAAACTTACCTCTGATTGTAATCCACAAGCATCATCGTTTAGGGCGATTTCAACACCACCACAAACATCGTATACTGTTAATCGAGAATCGTATGCTGTTCCTCCATCACATAATGAGAAGGTAACGAACTCAGGATCGCCTGAACCTGTGTAAGAATACCATGCATCTGGAGAATCATTAAATCCGCCAGTGTCTGTGTTTGTACTTGTATCACCTACTTCTACATCACCACATGACATTGCGATAGCATTCATACATTCGTCGTTGGTAACAACCACAGGTATCTCTACCCAAGTTATTTGCTTAAATCCTGCAGGAGCAAATTCTCCTAAAGAAGTAGTTGCCCCAGTTGCAGTATCTACGCTTCTCCATTCTCCATTAAAAATTCCATTATTAAATGCGGCTAAATACATTGTATTGGTATTTCCATCGAAAGAAAGTTCTTGACCAAACTCTGTATCAACTCCAGTTGGCCCCACTAAGGTAGCAACACCTGAAGTTAAGTCTATAGTATATAAAGAATCTGTTGTATTAGATACACTGTAGGCAACATCATTTTCATCAATACCTAACGCAAAATTAAACGCTATACCTGTTGCGCCAATCATGGTGCTCGTTAGTGCTGTTAAATCTACACTGTACAATGTGGAAGTGGCAGTCAAAGAATCAAGTGCCAGGGCGTATACTTGACCAGAGCTATCTACGTCCATAGCTGCCCAAAAAGTTCCTGCTGGGACTGGTAAACTCCCAATGGGTGTGTAAACACCTGTAGTAAAATCAAGGCTACTTACATCGCCATTTTCTCCTAATACAATCCCAAGATTTGAATTTGTTGGATCAACCACGGTGCCACATTCGTAAATTATGGTGGATGGTCCTACAACACTATATCCAGCTGGAGTTGCTATGTCAAAATTAATATATTCGTCATCTATTCCTTCCGCAGCAAATGCCATCCCCGTTGCTGGAGGCGGAGTTGTACCACCTTCCTGAATAACGAGCGAATCGATACCAATATAGTCTGAATTAGATCCAAAAGGTCCCGCATTGGTCACCCAATATCTGAAGGCAACGCGTGTATTTACTGTTCCGGATAGGCCAGATACAGTAGCTGTAAACTGAGTCCACACTTCTGGATACCCCATAGACGCAAGAGTTGGGTTTATCTCTAATAAAAGTTCGGTATAAGAACCTACATCTGTTGAATTTGCAGGATCTGTATCTGCTCCTGTAGGATCTATACGTACTTCTAGTCTATCAGGGAAATCAAAGCCAGGAGTCGTTTCTGTAGATCGGCTCCAGAAAATGATTTCATCCCCATTCTCTAAATCAAGTGGCGGGGTTATCATAAAGTTATTGATAACAGATCCACCTGTATTATTAAAGTTAGCTGCAATGTATTCTGTTGGTGCTCCAGATTGAGCTGGGAATACACCATCATTTCCTTGAAGCCAATCTGTAGCTCCTGGGGCATCACTAACATTAATTAAATCATATCCCGCACCAGGCAATGTTGTAATATCTACAAAATCTTCTGTAAGTAATACCGCCATACGTTCTCCAGAAGTTGAATTTAAATGCCCTCTTAACATTTGTAATTCAACTGGTGTAAACACATCTGTGGGTACTAAATTAGTGCTTGTATCTAAATTGTTGTAGCGCTCCAACACATCTGCCATGGATACAGTTGGTGTACTTGGTTGTACTGTTCGCGAACTATTTACATTTGTTGTCTGAGACTGCACAGCAAATATGCTACACAACATAAGACCCATTAACATGGTAATTCTTTTCATAATAAATTGGTTTTGGTTATTGAAAACTTCAGTAAAGATATGAAAAACATGGTAGCTAACAAGTTATCAGTACATTAGAAATTTCAAAAAAAAAGCCACCTCAATTTTGAGGTGGCTTAGTCATTATTAATTTATGATCTAAAGCTTACTGCTTTACAATCTTGTAGATGCCTAATTCGCCATCAACAACAACTTTCAAAATGTATGTTCCAACGCTTAGGTTAGCTACATTCAATTGAGCGTCGCTACTTCCTACGCGCTCAGACAATACTTCTTGACCTAAGATGTTGTAGATAATAGCACTCTCTATAGTACCACCTCCTGAACGTAGGTTCAATTGATTCTCTGCTGGGTTAGGGAAATAACTAAATCCTTGAATCTCTGTATCTCCAATACCTAAGTAGAAGTCTCCATCGATAACAATATCGGTAACTCCACCTTGGTTTGCTACATACACATAGTATGGCTGACCTGCAGTTACTAATATAGAAGCATCTGCTCCCGGTACACATTGGTTATCAAAGTAATCTACCAATACAAGATCTGTCTCTACTGAATCCTCATCTGGAGCCGTATAGAAAGTAACAGAAGTATAAGCTGCTGGTGTTGTTACACTCGCGGTAGCAGTTCCGCCCATCTCTGGAACAAAATTGTACCATACTCCACGTACACCTGCATTATCACAGTCGGCAGGAGTTCCTCCAGCTTCTACTGTAGCACCAGGCATGTTTACTGCTGGATCTGTGTAAGGGAAGCCTATCTCATCAACATCGATAGAGTTTACAATCATATCGTTTGGTGGAGGTACTGGTGCACAGTTAACTGATAAATCAAAGTTTCCTGTTTGGTTAAATCCATGTACTAAAATATAGTACGTTGAAATACCATCACTCTGGAACTCTACCGTTGAAGTAAAGCCTGTACAGTCATCATTATCATCATTCGCAGCAACACAAACTAAAGCACCACAGTCTCCTGAGTATACTGAAATCTTAGTGTCGAAATCTGCAGCATCACATAAATCTAAGGTAATATCTTGTACAAAACCTGGAATAGGCTCTGTGTAAGAGTACCATACTCCTGGTGATACAACCTCTACTGTTGGTAAAAACGGTGTTGGATCGAAAGTATCATCACAGTTTCCTGCAACAGCATCATCAATAGTGGCAAAATTAGTGCTACCAGATATTACATCTCCACAACTCACGGCAATCGCATCGTCACAAAGGTCATTGGCTGCAACTGGATTACATGAAACTTCTAAACTGAAAGCTCCAGCATCACCTGTTCCAAATCCTTCTACAGCTACAAAATACGTAGTAGTACCATCTGATAAGAAACTTACCTCTGATTGTAATCCACAAGCATCATCGTTTAGGGCGATTTCAACACCACCACAAACATCGTATACTGTTAATCGAGAATCGTATGCTGTTCCTCCATCACATAATGAGAAGGTAACGAACTCAGGATCGCCTGAACCTGTATAAGAATACCATGCATCTGGAGAATCATTAAATCCGCCAGTGTCTGTGTTTGTACTTGTATCACCTGTCTCTACATCACCACATGACATTGCGATAGCTCCTGAACACTCATCGTTGTTAGCACAAGTACCAATATAAGTAGCAACAACATCGTTTACAGTATCCAAAGTCCAAGTCACACCACCATCTAATGAAAAATGTAGGTTGTTGGCTACAGATGATACAGAAGTAGCTCCCCATCCGGCATCATTATTGTCACTTGCAAAAATGTACATGCTTACCCAATATTCTGTAGTTGTCCCTGGCTGACCACTTAAAGAAAGTCCGCCCATATCAAATGACACATCATATATGTCAAATCCAAAATTTGAACCTACATTTGTTTGTGAATCAGGTGCAAGACCAGCAAATGTAGTTATTACATTACCTGTATCAGGAGATCCTGCTGCATCTCCATATATAGTAATATCTACCGAAAGAATAGTTTGTCCTGGATTAACCCAAATCTCTGTCAACATAGTGTCTAGAGTAAAATCGCTATCTGCGGGAACGGTTAAATCACCAGCAATTACTTGATCCGGAAAGGTTCCAGGAGAACTAAAGAATGCATTTTCAAAAGCATTCGTAAGGTTTTCACCTCCACATACTGGCGGCAAGCCTACGCCACACACTAAACCAGATTCAGTAGCATCTGTACCACCAGCTAAAGTACCCGTAGTGGCAACAACACCACTACACGAAACTTCCCAAGTTGGTGTATTGTCGTTGAATGTACCTATAGATTCAATAAAGAATTCTAAAGGGCTTGAACTAGTGTTCACCATTAAAGTTTCTGAACCTCCTGTAGCGATTGGACCTCCACTTAGAATTGCAACACCTAGATCATCTCTAAGTTCCCATGAAACTTCATCACCAAATCCAGGTACGGAAACAGTAACAGTCCAAATATCTCCACCTTCTGGAGTATCTCCTGGCAAAGGTGTAAATGCGTTGTGATACATTGGCAAGTTCGCCAATCTTTCAGTTGGAACATCTTCAATAGTGATTCGGCTAGTTTCCCGAACACTTTCTTGAGCAAATCCCAAAGTACATGCCAGTAAGGCAATAAGAATTGTAATTTTCTTCATAATTAAAAATTTAGTTATAGATTATAGTAACTACTAATATACACATTAATCGGTTTCTAGTATAAGTTTGAAAATAATTCTACTCCATTAGTTAATAAATCAAGGGATTATCAACAATAAAAAGCCACCTCAATTTTGAGGTGGCTTAGTCATTATTAATTTATGATCTAAAGCTTACTGCTTTACAATCTTGTAGATGCCTAATTCGCCATCAACAACAACTTTCAAAATGTATGTTCCAACGCTTAGGTTAGCTACATTCAATTGAGCGTCGCTACTTCCTACGCGCTCAGACAATACTTCTTGACCTAAGATGTTGTAGATAATAGCACTCTCTATAGTACCACCTCCTGAACGTAGGTTCAATTGATTCTCTGCTGGGTTAGGGAAATAACTAAATCCTTGAATCTCTGTATCTCCAATACCTAAGTAGAAGTCTCCATCGATAACAATATCGGTAACTCCACCTTGGTTTGCTACATACACATAGTATGGCTGACCTGCAGTTACTAATATAGAAGCATCTGCTCCCGGTACACATTGGTTATCAAAGTAATCTACCAATACAAGATCTGTCTCTACTGAATCCTCATCTGGAGCCGTATAGAAAGTAACAGAAGTATAAGCTGCTGGTGTTGTTACACTCGCGGTAGCAGTTCCCCCCATCTCTGGAACAAAATTGTACCATACTCCACGTACACCTGCATTATCACAGTCGGCAGGAGTTCCTCCAGCTTCTACTGTAGCACCAGGCATGTTTACTGCTGGATCTGTGTAAGGGAAGCCTATCTCATCAACATCGATAGAGTTTACAATCATATCGTTTGGTGGAGGTACTGGTGCACAGTTAACTGATAAATCAAAGTTTCCTGTTTGGTTAAATCCATGTACTAAAATATAGTACGTTGAAATACCATCACTCTGGAACTCTACCGTTGAAGTAAAGCCTGTACAGTCGTCATTATCATCATTCGCAGCAACACAAACTAAAGCACCACAGTCTCCTGAGTATACTGAAATCTTAGTGTCGAAATCTGCAGCATCACATAAATCTAAGGTAATATCTTGTACAAAACCTGGAATAGGCTCTGTGTAAGAGTACCATACTCCTGGTGATACAACCTCTACTGTTGGTAAAAACGGTGTTGGATCGAAAGTATCATCACAGTTTCCTGCAACAGCATCATCAATAGTGGCAAAATTAGTGCTACCAGATATTACATCTCCACAACTCACGGCAATCGCATCGTCACAAAGGTCATTGGCTGCAACTGGGCTACATGAAACTTCTAAACTGAAAGCTCCAGCATCACCTGTTCCAAATCCTTCTACAGCTACAAAATACGTAGTAGTACCATCTGATAAGAAACTTACCTCTGATTGTAATCCACAAGCATCATCGTTTAGGGCGATTTCAACACCACCACAAACATCGTATACTGTTAATCGAGAATCGTATGCTGTTCCTCCATCACATAATGAGAAGGTAACGAACTCAGGATCGCCTGAACCTGTATAAGAATACCATGCATCTGGAGAATCATTAAATCCGCCAGTGTCTGTGTTTGTACTTGTATCACCTACTTCTACATCACCACATGACATTGCGATAGCGCCTGCACATTCGTCATTTGATACTGCAACTGCACCTGAAATCGCAACAATACCTAACTCAGCACAATTTGCATTTACAGCCCCTAATGGCGTAGCTGTTCCCGTAGTTACATCTACAGAAGCCCATTCATTTACACCTCCACCGATGTAGGCACCCATATATAATATGTTGGTAGCTGGATCGAAATCGGCATCTTGCGCAAAACTAATATCAATTCCTAGTGGTCCAATTAACGTTGCAGCACCTGTAGTAAGGTCCATGCTATAAAAATTATCTAAACCAATATCAGCCATATATGCATTTCCATCATTGTCTATCGCTAACCAAATTCCTATAAGACCAACAATAGTCGATGTTCCTACTTCAGTTAAGGTTCCGGTTGCTAAATCTACAGTGTAAAGCGTTACGTCATCACCAAGACCACTTAACAAATACATAGTACTTGTTGAGTTATCCCAAGCGAGACCACGTGTATTATGACCAGCAACAATATTTGTTAATGGCCCTACCGTAGTTTCTGCTCCAGTTGTTGGATCAACAGTAATTAATGAAAGTGTATCGTTATCCATTGCATACAAAGTTCCACTTCCATCATAATCACCACTAAAAATAGAAGTACTAGAAGTTCCTACTACATTAATTGTGTAAGGTCCTGCAACATCAAATGTTCCCATATCCATAGAACAAAAACCAGCGTCATAGGCAAAAACATTATCGCCGCCTCCGCCGCCTCCGCCACCACCACCGGTGCCAGGAGGAACAACTTCAACTTCCCAGCCGCAAGTATTCACAACTGTAGTTGATTCAAACAAGAATGTTAAGGCTCCAGTAGTAGAAACAAATACCGCGTCACCTCCATTAGCAGCTATCATACCTGCTAAAGTGTCTGTATCGGCATTTAAGTTACTATCGTATATCATTGGCGATGCCGTATCTGGACCGTCAAAAATTTGAAGAGAATCAAAGGTTCCAAAAACGTTAAATGATAAAAACTCTACTTCCAGGTCTGTTCCTGTAAGTGTTGTAGTTGTGAAACACCCACAGTTTGGGTAATCTCCAGGGTTACCTGAAGACGTTGTAGTACAATCACCTCCAGGACCTCCATTAACTCCGTCGGTTGGATCGTAAAAGAAGTCACCTACAACTACTGCAAATGATTCAGTAAGCCCAGCATTTGGAATGATATTCGCCATTCTAGTACTGGTACTATTTTGTTGTCTGTAGTATTGCTGAAGCGCAATTCGTTCTTCAAGCGAGAACACTTGCGTATCTGCCAAAGGTGAAGAACCTGTAGCAGCTAGTCTATCTAATAGCTCTTGAACATTAACGTCAGAATTTTCGACAGCATTTGCTGCTTGAATTTCGGACATTTCGGCCGGGGTTTGCGCAACCAACGTGCTTACCATTAAGCACATAATTGCCCACAAATAAGTAGTTTTTTTCATAATAAATTTTAGAATTAATTAATAACCCTTAAAAATATCTAAAAAAAACGGTTTATCAGCTAATAATTCGATTATATGAGTATTATTTCGACAACTAACATGCAAACAACATCTTACAGTTCAAATTACCCTACAAATACTCGATTTAAACTATAAAAATAGCTATTCTTGATTGTTTACAAAGGTATCCATGACCATATCACTCACCCCCATATTGCTAAAGCCACCATCATTGAAAAGATTCTGAAGGGTAACTCGTTTTGTCAAATCGCTAAACATAGCCACAGTATAATTAGCACAGTCTTCTGCAGTAGCATTTCCTAGCGGTGACATTTTTTCGGCATAGGCAATAAAGCCATCAAAACCTTTTACGCCTTGACCAGCAGTAGTTGGCGTTGGAGATTGAGAAATTGTATTAACACGTACTTTTTTATCTTTTCCGAAGAAATAACCAAAACTTCTTGCAATAGATTCCAAATAAGCCTTGTTATCTGCCATATCATTATAGTCTGGAAAAACTCGTTGTGCCGCCATATATGTTAACGCTACGATACTCCCCCATTCATTCATAGCATCTTTTTTATAGAGTGTTTGCATCGTTTTATGAAAAGATCCCGCAGAAACGTCCCATCCTTTTTGAGTCCAATCGTAATTTTGGTCGGTATAGTGCCTTCCCTTTCTAACGTTTACAGACATGCCAATAGAGTGTAGCACAAAATCAATTTTACCTCCCAGAATTTCCATAGACTTTTCTACCAAGTTCTCTAAATCTTCTAAACTCGTAGCATCGGCAGGAATGATTTGAGATCCTGTCTTTTCAGCAAGATCATTTATCTGCCCCATTCGCATGGCAATAGGCGCGTTAGTAAGTACAAATTGACCGCCTTCTTCATGAATACGCTCTGCTGTTTTCCATGCGATAGAATTTGCGTCTAGCGCTCCAAAAATGATTCCTTTTTTTCCTTTTAAAAGATTGTATGCCATGGGTATGTTGGTTTAGTGTTTTCTCTAGTTGTTTGACAAATATAAGGCTAATTACGCAATTGCCTTGCATGGGCGAGAGCCGAATCTGTAAGCGTGTGACCCCCTATCATTTGGGCGATTTCTACAATACGCTCGTCTTCAGACAACTGCTTCAACTGTGTTACAGTTATATCGTTTACATCTTCCTTATACACCTTAATTTGTTGATTTCCTTTGGCAGCAATTTGTGGTAGATGCGTAATACTAAACACCTGCATCCCTTTACTCATTTGCTCCATTATAGACGCCATTTGTTGTGCAATCTCACCAGAAACGCCCGTATCGATTTCATCAAAAATTAATGTGGGTAATTTTTTATGCTGTGCTAAAACTGCTTTTATAGATAGCATTATCCTGCTTAACTCACCGCCCGAAGCTACTTTTTGTATGGCCGAAGGCGCCACTCCTTTGTTTGCCGAAAATAACCACTGTAAACTATCTGCTCCTGTTTCTTTAAATTCTGAAACCGGCACTAAATTAAATTGAAAATTCGCATTTGGCAAGCCTAAGTCGCGCAATAAAAACTCTAGCTTTTCTCGTAATTGAGGCAGCACTTCTTTACGCTTTTTTCGAATCTTTTCTGAAATCGTCTTAAGCGATTCTTTTGCCGATTCGATAGATGCTCGCAACAACTCAATTTGCTGCTCCAAATTGCTTGTGGTTTCTATTTTTAGCGCTAAATCTGCTTCAATGGCAAGTAGCTCATCTACAGTCGCAGCACTGTGTTTTTGTTGTAATTTATACAAGGTTTGCAACCGCTCTTGTGTTTGAAATAACTGAGACGGGTCTGCCTCTATAGCATCTGCTTCATTCGTGATTGAATCTGAAATATCTTCCAATTCAATAATCACGCTGTTTAATCGTTCCCATAGAGATTCATATTCTGAAGAAAACCCTTTCAGCTTGTTGAACTGCAATCGAGCCTCCTTTGCTGTTTCTATGCTTCCTATAGGCTCGTCTGCTAAAACACGTAGGGCTGCCGCTAATCCTTCTTGGATAGTTTCTGCATTGTTTAGCTTCTCATATGTTTCTTCTAATTCATCCTGGTCTATCGATCCTAATTTTGCCTCCTCCAGCTCGTTATATAAAAAAGTATGATAATCTAACTCTTTATTTGCCGTCTCTTTTTCTGTAATAAGTTGGGCTAATTCTGCCTGAAGCTTTCTATAGGCTTTGAGACTCTCTCTGTACTCGTGTAGTAACGATTCATTTCCTGAAACCGCATCAACCACTTCTAACTGATTTACCTCAGAGAGTAAAGAACGCGTCTCATGCTGACTGTGAATATCTACCAATCGCTCCCCTAATTGTTGTAGCTGACTTAAATTTACAGGAGAGTCGTTCACAAAGGCTCTCGATTTACCGCTTGGTAAAATCTCTCTCCTAATTATAGTATGATCTTCGTAATCGAACGCCAATTGCGCAAAAATTTCAGCAAAACCATAATCTGTAATCAAAAACTCCCCCTCAATAACGCACTTCTTAGCTGCATCTTTCACGCTACTCATTTCGGCACGTTTACCGAGCAATAGCGATAAAGCCCCGAGTAAAATTGATTTTCCAGCACCGGTTTCACCAGTAATTGTAGTGAGACCGTTGGCAAAATCTACCTTCACGTCTTCAATTAACGCATAATTTTTTATGGAAAGTGTGGTAAGCAAGACAGTAATTTTTGTTCTACTAAGATAGCAGAAGTTTGTCTTTCTACAAGCTTAAATGTAATGAAGTATTAAAAACGAATTTCAGCCCATGTACTACGTCTCGTTGGTGCCATTCTATTAAGATTGTCTAATAAATCTACAATATCAACTTTTGGACCTCCACTAAAGATAGCAGCAATTTCGTCGCTTTTTGCATCAAAAAAGGTTCTTAAAATATAAGAATTAGGCCTTCTATCATTAATGCTTTTTAGCATCGCTATAGCCCCACTAACCTTGGACTTAGCCAATTTTTGATTTTCATTCATTACATCCATTCCCTCTCTGTGATACGCGTACATAGCTTCATGAAACTCTCTGTAAACATTACTCAACAATGCATCATTATATCTAAAACGAGACTGGGTACCATCTGTAGCCTTCCATCCTGCAAAATTGCTTGAGGCGGCTGTGTTAACGATTTGTTTTGCCGTTTCAAAATATTCTGCTCCTCCTTCTAACTCGAAGGTATCTGCATCTAGACCAATTACAGTGTAAATATGGAAAGCCAACACCGACATTAAGTTAGAATCGAAAGAATTTATATTAAACGTTAGTGGTTGAAACTCAACATAATCGAAAGAAAACTGTTTATCATTATAGTTGTAGATCGGACTGTCATACGTAGACCCAAATACAGGGCGTGATGCCTGTACTTGCAAGGTTCCTCCAAAAGCATCTCCTTCATAAGAGCTAATAATTAATGTAAAATTACAGTCAATTCGCTCCTGATTAAGATATTTTCTATTGGTCCACTGAGTGTTATTGATAAAATCGGTAAGCTGGCTGCTTAGCGTTCTAAACACCTGCATATTAGGTTGCCCCGTTTGCTCGGCATCTATAGTAACTGTTGCATTTAGTTCTTGTGCTTTTACTGTAAAACACGTTGCTACTATGGCCAATGTAAGTATAAGTTTATGCATGAATCTGTGCTATAATATATTCTAAAATGTCTTTGGCGACTTCTGTTTTTGGTTTAACTGAAAAAGGCACCACTTTATTGTCTTTGGTAACAAAGGTAACTTTGTTGGTATCTCCCTTAAATCCCGCTCCTTTATCTTTTAGCGAATTTAACACAATTAAATCTAAATTCTTTTTTTCAAGTTTGATTTTTGCGTTTTCCAACTCGTTTTGGGTTTCCAGGGCGAATCCTACTAAGAATTGTGAGGCTTTAATTTTTCCTATGGAAGCTAAAATATCTTCCGTTTTTTCTAGCTGAAGCGTTAAAGAACCTTCTTTCTTTTTTATTTTTTCTGAAGCGACAGAAACAGGCCTATAATCTGCTACTGCGGCACTTAAGATGGCAACGTTACAACTATCGAAATGGGCATGCACCGCTTCGTACATTTCTTTTGCCGAAGTAACCGCAATTTTATTCACAAAAGGGTTTCGTAGCGCAACAACCGATGGTCCAGAGACTAAAACCACTTCGGCGCCAAGATTGGCAGCAGCATCTGCAATAGCATAGCCCATTTTACCACTGCTGTGGTTACCAATAAAACGCACAGGATCTATAGCTTCGTACGTAGGACCGGCTGTAATTAACACTTTTTTACCCCGTAACGGTAGATTTTTTGCAATGTCATTCTCTATAAATGCAACTATTGCTTCCGGTTCTGCCATACGTCCTTGCCCAACAAGACCACTGGCTAATTCGCCATGAGTAGCTGGAATTTGAATATTTCCGAAGGAAGCCAACGTAGTAAAAGTAGCTTTGGTAGAGGGGTGCTGATACATATCTAAATCCATAGCCGGCGCATAATACACCGGACATTTTGCAGAAAGATATACAGCAAGTAATAAGTTATCGCAAGTACCATGTGCCATTTTAGACAATGTATTTGCTGTAGCGGGTGCTATTACAAACAAATCAGCCCAAAGGGCTAACTCAACATGGTTATTCCATTGGGCATTTTCATCATCTTCGTTGGTAAACGAAGTGTGTACTTCATTTTTAGAGAGGGTAGAAAGCGTTAGCGGTGTAACAAAGTCTTTGGCAGAAGGGGTCATAACCACCTTTACCTCAGCTCCCGCTTTTACAAACAACCGAACCAAGAATGTTGTTTTGTAAGCGGCGATACCGGCAGTAACGCCAAGTACAATCTTTTTACCGCTAAGCACAGACATCTTTTACTCTTCTATAGTTGCGTCTGCAGTGTTACGGTGGTAGATCTTCTCATCTAACCACTCTTGTACTGCCAAAGAATGTGGCTTAGGAAGTTTTTCGTAGAATTTTGAAACTTCGATTTGCTCTTTGTTTTCAAAAATTTCTTCTAAGCTATCGTTGTAAGTAGCAAACTCATCTAACTTCTCTAAAAGCTCTTTCTTAATGTCTCCATTAATCTGGTTCGCTCTTTTAGCAATAATTGAAATAGCTTCGTAGATGTTCCCTGTAGGTGCATCTACTTTGTTTTTGTCTATCGTTGTAGTGTTGATAGGCGCTTCCGAATTTTTAATATCGCTCATAATGGGTGTATATTAACGTGTAGTGGGTTCTTCTTCCTCAGGAATAATTCGCTCATTAATCTCTCTCAAGATCTCATCTGCCTTTTCTTTATACTCTGAAGTATCGTTTTTATAATATTTATTAAATGCGTTGTAATAGTCTAAAGCTGTAACCAAACGTTCTTGTAACTGACTGGGAACACCAGAGATGGCTCGTTTGTAGCCTGCTTCTAATCTTCCATAAAAGGCTTCTTTTCTATATTCTGATCCTGGGTGGTCCACAATAAAGTTCTCAAAGGCCTCAATAGCTGGAACATAAGAACTAAGGTACCCCGAAATGTTTAAATACTGCAATGCAATCTCGTAATCTTTCTTCTCTAATTTTCCTCGCAACTCTTTTACCAAACTGTTTGCCTCAACTCTATAGTCTGAATTGGGGTAATTATTAATAAACCCCTGCAATTTTTCTAAGGCTTGGTATGTATCTTCTTGAGCAAGAGAATATCTGGGAGACAACTCGTAATAACTCTTTGCCGATCGATACGCTGCAGTCTCTACACTATCGCTTTTAGGATATGAGGTAGCAAAACGCTCAAACTGATAACCAGCTAAATAATAATCTTCTAGATTATAGAACGTATTGGCATAAATATACATTAAACGCTCTGCCTGAGGTTTACCGCGATACGCAGGAACAATTTGCTCCATAAGCTTTAGCGACTTTTTATACTTGCCAAGTTTATACAATGAATCTGCCGCAGCATATTTAGCCGCAGTGTCGTCTGATTTTAAAATTTTCTGATAGTTGCTACAAGAGGCTAACGTCGCCCCAACAACTACTAACAGAAAACTGATTTTTACATATTTAAAAAACATCGTGCAAAAGTAGTGAATTATACGTGATTATAAAAACTTATTATCGCCTTTGATATTGCGTTGCCAAAGCAATTTTATGGAACGGTATAAAGACGTCTTCCATTTTGTAATGTTTCAACTTAATAAGCCGTGATAAAGGCATCAATAGAATCACGTAGTTTTTTGCTAATCCCCACCAACGGCAGGCGTACAAAATCATCGCAAACATCAAGTTGGTCAAGCACTGCTTTAATACCCGCCGGATTTCCTTCAGCAAAAATATAATCGATACAAGGGGCTAATTTGTAGTGCAAGGTGTAAGCCTCGTCTACTCTTCTCTCCAACCCTAATCGAATCATATCTGAGAAATCTCTTGGAAAGCCTTCACCAATAACCGAAATAACGCCAGCACCTCCGGCCAATGTCATAGGTAACGCTATCATATCGTCACCACTAATCACTAAAAAGCCATTAGGTGTGCTATGTATCATCTGCATAGCCTGCACTAAATCTCCTTTCGCTTCTTTTATCGCAACAATAGTATCGAAATCTACAGCCAATCTAGCCACAGTTTCAGGCTCCATATTACTTGCTGTTCGGCCAGGAACATTGTACAAAATAATTGGTTTTGGCGCTACTCGTGCTAAGGCAGCAAAGTGCTGATAAATACCTTCTTGGGTAGGTTTGTTATACGCTGGCGACACAGAAAGAATAGCCGTAAAAGCACTTAGATCTCTACGTTGCATTTCTTCGGAAACTTTAGCTGTATTGTTTCCACCTATACCTAACACCAACGGAAGTCTTCCATTATTTGTAGCAACAACGGTAGCTATCACCAATTGTTTTTCTTCTTCGGAAAGCGTTACACTTTCGCCTGTGGTACCTAAAACCACTAAATAGTCGATGCCGTTTTCTATCTGAAATTCGACTACATTTTTCAATCCTTCAACATCAACAGCTCCTTCCGAAGTAAAAGGAGTAACTAGCGCTACACCTGTTCCAATTAATTCTTTCATTTTCTATAATTTGTATGGTGACTAAAGATTACAAAGATACTGCGATTTCCGAAGTTGAAACCTTTTAGATTGCTATCATTTTCTTAAAATTAACTTCCGTTTTCAACGCACGCTATAACAAACGTTGCAACCGCAATGCTATTGGCTCAAGTAATGGGTCTGTAGGATTAAATGCTTCTAGTTTCTTATAGTACGCGCTTCCCAATTCACAATCTTTTCCAGTTTCTTCACATTTATAACTTATTGCCATGGTTAATCTAAACATAGCGTCATAATCGTTTGGGTAAAGTTCTAGTGCTTTTCTGTACTGAAACATGGCATTGTGCCACTTACGCTTTTCAAACCAAGAATCGCCATCTACTATAAAATAAAGGTACTGGTTATACGCTTCTGTTTCTTGTTCAATCTTTAAATCAGTTTTTACTTTCGCCTCAGAATTGGCAAACTTCACGCCAAAAAACACCACAATAGCAACAAGTACCACGGCAATTATTGCGGTAAGCAACAGTTCTTTTTGCCGTTGTTTTGTTATCTTCTTTCGTATCTGTATTAATTGCGCTTCGGTTACTTTTTCTACCTCAATTTTACCTTGTTGAAACGCTAACGCGTCTTTTTTGGTGTTTAAAAAACGGCGCTCTTTATCATACATGCCCTTCCTACGCAACAAACTCTTGTTTGAACGTAATGACTGAATCATAGCCAATATGTGTCCTTCTCCGGGCATAGGTTAGAAATATTTGAAAAACGTAACTATTGCGGGTCTTTAGAAAGTCTTGTGGACGACCCAGCATCATGAAAGCCAACTTCGGTTCCAAATAAGTACGAAAACGAATCGACTGGTATAAGTCTTAAAAAAGAACGAATAAGCACTTTAATAACATTTGGCTTGTTACCATATTTGTCGGTAACTACGGTTTTTGTTACTATTTTACCCAAGGTTTTTTGAAAAACAACTTCTAACACGAAGTAATAAAGAAACATAATAACATAAAACAAGCTTGAATTTTGATAAATGCCTCCCAAGAAAGCAGAGATTAAGAGCCAAGCCAACAGTATTACAAACGTGTCTACAAGGTAATTTGTAAGTCGAACCCCTTTGTCAACTTTTCTAGATTGGGCATTCGCTGTTTTATCCATTATTTAAAGCTAAGAAGTTTTTAAGACATCTTACCCAACGCTGTCAAATATTTTTTTAATTCACTTTTAAATGCTGAAATATCTGTGGGTTTTACAGCTAATAACAAATCGTACAATCGTTGGTCTGCACCAGAGAATCCTACTTTAAAATTAGCACTGCTCGCAGCAACCAGATGGTCTAAAATTTCATGCTGCCCTTCATAGAATCCAATAAGCACGTCAAATTGTTTGTCTAAAAACTCTTGCGCATTTTGGTTGTGCATGTTTCCTTTCCAGTCAAAATCTTTACTCTGTACTTGGTTTTGCCGAAGGCTTGGAAGTTTCTTTTTACTTTCTATAAACGAGAATACTTTAACATCTTTTGGAAGCACATTAAGATCTTTATAAATATCGTATAGCACCTCGAAATCCTGAAAATGTGCTTCATCTACCAAAAACCCAATGGTTTTCACCTTAGAATTAACACCAGAACGGTCTCGCTTTTCCAGATGCCGCTCTTTTCCTTTTCGCAAGGACTTTTGTTTCAGTTTATTTAAAATCATAGACGTAGTAAGCTGTTACAAAAATAGGTCGTTCTCATTATTTTTTAGCCTAAATAGGCTGTGTTTTTAAGTAAGAGTACTTCAAAAATCATAGCACAGAAACTATAACATAGCTAAAAAATCATCTTCAGAAATAATAGCCACCCCTAATGTTTCAGCTTTTGTACGTTTACTTGGCCCCATGTTATCTCCTGCAACTACATAGCTTGTTTTACTAGATATAGACGATGACACCTTGCCACCATTATCTTCAATTAGTTTCTTCAATTCTGTTCTCGAAACTTTTGTAAACACACCAGACACCACAAATGTATTACCCGCTAAAGTATCGGTCTGATTTGCCAATGCCTCTTCTGAAAGTGAGAGTTGCACCCCGTATTCTTTTAGTCTTGCGATACTCGTTCTATGACTTTCTGAAGTGAAAAACTCGAGCACGCTTTCGGCAATTCTGTCGCCAATTTCATCTACCGCTATAAGTTGTTCGAAAGATGCTGCCATCAATGCATCGATACTTTTAAAGTGCTTTGCCAATTTTTTTGCGACTGTTTCGCCTACATACCGAATCCCTAGACCAAAGAGCACACGTTCAAACGGAATTTGTTTGGATGCAGCCACACCAGCAACTAGATTTTCAGCACTCTTGGCTGCCATACGCTCTAACGGAATCACCTGTGAGGTGGTTAACGTGTACAAATCGGCGTAATTCTCAATAAGGCCGTTCTCTACAAGCAGCGCCACAGTTTCACCGCCCAATCCTTCAATATCCATCGCTTTTCTAGAAATAAAGTGTTGAATACGCCCTATAATTTGTGGCGGACAACCAGTACTGTTCGGGCAATAATGCTGTGCTTCTCCCTCGGCACGAACCAAAAGTGTGTCACACTCCGGGCAGGCAGCAATGTATTGGGTAGGCGCAGAAGCTGTGTTCCTCTTTGTAACGTCTACCCCAATAATTTTAGGAATAATTTCCCCACCTTTTTCTACATATACCGTATCTCCTTCTCTTATATCTAATTTCGCAATTTGGTCTGCATTATGCAACGAAGCTCTTTTTACAATAGTACCTGCCAGCTCAACAGGTTGAAGATTAGCAACAGGCGTAATAGCTCCTGTCCTACCCACTTGATACGTTATATGCTCGAGTATTGTTGTTACCTGTTCTGCTTTAAATTTATAAGCCATTGCCCATCTAGGGGCTTTTGCAGTGTATCCTAGCTCTTCTTGCTGCTGTAAGCTATTAACCTTAATAACTACACCATCGGTCTCGTAGGGTAGCTCGTGTCTATGTTTGTCCCAATAATTTACAAATGCTAAGACCTCATCGGTGCTTTTCGCTAGAGCAGCAATATCTGGTACTTTAAATCCCCACTGGCGTGCTTTTTCTAAACTTTCAAATTGTGTCTTTATTGGCAGCTTTTCGCCCACCAGGCTGTACAGCAAGCACTCTAATGGTCTTTTAGCAACTTCTGCACTATCTTGTAGCTTAAGACTTCCAGAGGCTGTGTTACGCGGATTCTTATAAGGTTCTTCACCATTTGCGATACGCTCTTCGTTCATTTTAATAAAACCTTCGTAGGGCAAAACAATTTCGCCTCGTATCTCAAATTTTTGTGGATAATCTCCTTTTAGCTGTAGTGGTACCGACTTAATGGTTTTTATGTTTGTGGTTACATTGTCGCCTTGAAATCCGTCACCTCTAGTTACCGCTCTTACTAACTTACCATCTTCATAGGTTAAACTCATAGACGCCCCATCGTATTTTAGTTCGCAGGTGTAGTGAACCTCTCCGTCTATCATTTTTTTAACCCGTTTTTCCCAGTCTTCAAGATCTTCTTTAGAATAGCTATTATCTAGCGAATACATTCGAAACGTATGCGGCACCGTTTCAAAATTCTTAGTCACTTCTCCCCCTACTCTTAATGTTGGAGAGTTTGGATCGTAAAATTCAGGATGTGCTGTTTCTAGTGCTTGTAACGATTTCAGCAATAGGTCAAAATCGTAGTCTGAAATGGTAGGATTATCTAGTACGTAGTAATTATAGTTATGCTCGCGAAGCTGTGCGCGAAGTTGGTTTATTTGTTCTTCGGTGTTCATACCTACAAATATAAAACTTATACCATCAAAAAAACCTTTCGGCAAAAGCAAGCTGAAAGGTTTTTTTTATGAATATGAATATTCTTGTTAATCGTCTAAGAAAATATTTCGCGTAAGCGCCGCACATAGTCCGCCAGCTATTGGCACTACAATAAACAGCCAAAGTTGTTCTAGCGCCATTCCCCCCGCAAACAAGGCCGGTCCTAAGCTTCTTGCTGGATTTACCGAAGTTCCAGTAATAGGAATCGCAACCATATGGATTAATGCCAAGGATATACCTATGGCCAGTCCTGCCATTAATGGTGAAGCGTTTTTTGCTGTAGTACCAAAAATTACTAGCAGAAAGATAAACGTAAAGACAAATTCTGTGACCAAAGCTGAAGTCATATTATACTCGCCGAGATAACCTTCGCCCCAACCATTACTTCCTAAGCCCCACTCGGGCATAGCAAAGCCACTACTTCCTGTTGCAATTACATAGAGCAATCCTGCTGCAGCAACAGCACCAATACATTGAGAGATTACATACCCTACGGTGTCTTTGGCAGACAATTTACCAGCTGCTAACATAGCAATAGAAATGGCTGGATTAATATGGCACCCTGAAATAGGCCCAATAGTATACGCCATTACTACAACAGCTAGTCCAAATGCTAGGGAAATACCTAAGAGACCAATTCCTTCTGGACCAGATTCTGAAACACTGGCAATGGTAGCAGCACCGCAACCAAATAGAACAAGCGCAAAGGTACCTAGCCCTTCTGCAAAATACTTTTTTAATGATTTCATATAGTGAGTTTAAGTTGTTAATAGACTTCAAATTAGTTAATTAAAACTTATTCTCAAATAATGATGTTCAAAAACAGGCGGTTTTCGATTAGGAGTAATATTTGGGAGATTAAGTTCGCTCAGGCTTAAGCCACTTTGGAATCATTGGCGTCTTAAAATCTTCCATTTTTTGAAGTAAATTAGATATAGAAGTATCTACTAATAAGAGCTCATAATTATCCATTTTTAAGAAGCCCTTCCGTACCATAGTCTCAAGCAATTGTAATAAATCGTCATAAAAACCATTAGTATTAAGAAGACCTATTGGCTTGGTGTGCAACCCAAGTTGCAACCACGTAATAATCTCGAAGAGTTCTTCTAAAGTTCCAAATCCGCCAGGCAATGCAATAAAACCATCGCTAATTTCTTGCATTTTCAACTTGCGTTGGTGCATGTTCTCTGTAGTAATAAGTTCTGTAAGTCCGAGATGAACCACCTCCTTTTTCTTGAGAAATTGAGGAATAATACCAACTACCTTTCCGTTGGTGCGCAGCATGGTTTCGGCAATGGTGCCCATAACGCCAATTTTAGCAGCTCCGTAAACAAGGGTAATATTTCGTTGCGCAAAAGTTTCGCCTAGGGCTATAGCAGCATCGGTAATTTGAGTGTCATTACCATCACTACTTCCGCAGAAAACGCATATTTTTTGTAGTTTACTCATTAGGCTTACGTATGGTATTTAGTGTCGCTTGCACCTTAGCATTCTATCTTTGCCAAAAATGTCTTTTCTAAGTTCTATTTCAGCAAAACCTTCGGCTTTTAGCATGTCTTGCATTTCCTTTCCAAGATACTCATTAATTTCGAAGTATAGTGTTCCGTTCACACTTAAATGCGCTTCTGCGAGTCGTGCAATTTTGGTATAAAACACTAACGGATTATCATTTGAAACGAACAATGCGCTCTCGGGCTCATGCTTTAAAACATTAGGCTGCATAAATTCCTTTTCAAGGGCGCGAACATATGGCGGATTAGAAACGATACAATCGTATGTATGAGGAAGTGTGTTAAGTGCTAAAATATCAGCTTGGTAAAAATTAACCGAAACTTCGTTATCTAGGGCATTTTGCTTTGCAATGTGTAGTGCTTCTTCGGAAATATCTACTGCCGAAACAGCGGCATTTTCAAGGTTTTTTGCCAAAGAAATGGCTATACAACCACTGCCCGTGCCTATATCTAGAATGCTAGGGGCAACGTTTTCGAAATCAGAAAGTATCCATTGTACCAACTCTTCGGTTTCTGGTCTTGGTATGAGTGTAGCTGGAGTTACTTTAAATGGGAGTCCAAAAAACTCGGTATCCCCAATGATATACTGAATAGGCTCGTAGTTTTGAAGACGTTTCATAGCATCCAAAAACTTAGTTTCTATGTTGCTCGTGACTTCTAGCGGTCCATTTGAAGAAATATCGAAACGTGAATACCCTAGATAGGCTTCAGCTAACCAATTAAAAAAAGTAGCAACTTCTTCTAGAGGATAGTTCTCTGAAAGTGTTGCTGTAAAATTAGATTTTAATTGTTTTAAGGTCATAAATGGTTAATAAAAAGCTCCAGCTCTATTGGTTACAATTTTTTTAACATATGCACAGGGCACGAAAAGTGACCCGTATCGCCAAGTGGCGCATCTATGTACTCAAATCCGCTACGGGTATAAAGCTTTTGTGCTGCTTTCATATAAGGCATGGTTTCTAAGTAACACCCTTCATACCCGAAGTTTTTTGCTACCTCTAAGCACTTTTGCATCATTTGAGTACCAATGCCTCTTCCACGCGAAGCTGGTAGGTAATACATCTTTTGAAGTTCACAGACATTACCATCGTAATTTGCTAGTTGAGCAACACCCGCACCTCCAAGTAAGATGTTGTTCTCTTCTACTACAAAATAGGCAGCCTTAGGTTGATTGTACGTCTCGTACATACAGTCTAAAGAAACATCTTCGTACACTGTTCCAGTTTTAGCAACATTTAGCTCTAATAAAACGCTTCTAATGAGTTGTGCAACGGCAGGGTTGTCTTTTTTCTGAATCGGGCGAATAATAGGTTCGTTCATCTCAGTTATTCCTTGTATTTTTGACGCTTACTTGAAGGTGTGAAGATACACGAAAAATACATGCTTCGTTGCATTCAATTAGCCAAAAATGGCTTGGCAACCACCTACCCCAATCCGTTAGTGGGCAGTGTTGTTGTTCACAACAACAAAATTATTGGAGAAGGCTGGCATTATAAAGCCGGACAACCCCATGCCGAAGTAAACGCCATTTCTAGTGTAGCCAATTCTGCGTTACTTTCGGAAGCCACCATTTACGTAAATTTAGAGCCCTGTAGTCATTTTGGAAAGACTCCTCCCTGTGCCGATTTAATTATTGACAAGGGAATTAAAAAAGTAGTGATTGGAACCACAGATCCAAACCCGAAAGTGGCGGGTAAAGGCATTCAGAAATTAATGGCAGTAGGTTGTGATGTTGTGGTTGGCGTTTTAGAAAAACAATGCGAAGCCTTAAATAAAAGGTTTTTTACATTTCAGCAGAAAAAAAGACCCTATATTTTCTTGAAATGGGCAAAAACTACAGATGGTTTTATTGCACCAGAAGTAAGAGATGAACAAAAACCAGTTTGGATTACAAGCAAATTAACCAGACAACAAACACATAAATTACGAGCCCAAGAGCAAGCTATTTTAGTAGGAACGAAAACGGTGCTTGACGACAACCCTAGCTTAACCACCAGAGATTGGTATGGCGCAACACCCATACGATTGGTATTAGATCGCAATTTAAAAGTGCCCGCAGACGCCGCTATTTTTGCTGGCGCTGACACAACTTATATTTTTACCGAACAAGCAGTTGAACATGCTGCCAACTGTAAGATTGAGACTATTAACTTCAGAGAAAATATAGCTCAGCAAATTTGCGATGTTTTATATAGAGATGGCATACAAAGTCTTATTGTAGAAGGTGGTTCTAGAACCCTACAAACTTTTATTGATGCCAAACTATGGGATGAGGCATTTGTATATACTGGAAGTAATAACTTTAAGACTGGCACTGTTGCACCAAAATTGGAAGGCGCAATTATTGCTAAAAATGTAATCAATTCAGACACCCTAATTCACTACAAAAACACAATTGCATGATGTACCTTTTACTTAGCGTGCTTGCTTCTACGCTTATTTTTGTAGTCTTTAAGCTTTTCAGCATATTTAAAGTAAACACCTTGCATGCTATTGTAGTTAATTATTTTGTGGCATGCGTGAGCGGTATCATAGCTTTCAATGGAACAATCACATTAGCAACTATCCCTGCTTACAATTGGTTTTTTTACGCCATTGCTTTAGGGTCTTTGTTTATCATTGTTTTTAACCTCATGGCAATAACAACCCAGCGTAGCGGCCTATCTGTAGTTTCTGTTGCCACTAAAATGAGTGTGGTAATTCCTATAATTTTTGGACTACTTTACTATAAGGACAGTTTAGGCATATATAAAGGAGTTGGTATTTTACTGGCATTGGTTGCTGTATACTTAGCTTCGGTAAAGCAAAAAGATGGATTAGCAATTCAGCCAAAAAATTTGATTTTTCCTATTTTGGTTTTTCTTGGTAGTGGAATCATTGACACCAGCATAAAATACATTGAAGGATCTTTTGTAGCAGAAAATGATGTCCCTATATTTTCTGCAACCAT
Source organism: Rasiella rasia (assembly GCF_011044175.1). Taxonomy (GTDB): domain Bacteria; phylum Bacteroidota; class Bacteroidia; order Flavobacteriales; family Flavobacteriaceae; genus Marinirhabdus; species Marinirhabdus rasia. The sequence goes on along the minus strand of NZ_CP049057.1, from coordinate 3,231,737 downwards.
ATTCGCATCTGCATTTAGTATTGGTATTTTAGTTGTGATAGCACAAGCAATACGAGGTAAGTTTAGGTTCGAATTTAAAAATATCATTGGTGGGATTGTACTTGGTGTGCCTAATTATTTTTCGATTTATTTTTTAGTGAAAGCACTGCGAAGCGATCTGTTGGAAAGTTCTGGAATTTTCACCATAAACAATGTAGGAATAGTAATGCTTTCTACCCTAGTTGGTATTGCGCTCTTTAAAGAAAAGTTATTGCTAAAAAATTGGATTGGCATACTAGTAGCCGTTTTAAGCATATTTTTGGTTGCTTTAGATAAGTTACTATAATGCTTACTGCGGAAATTTTCTGCAATCAGAATCCGTTAGACAAAATGAACGCGAAAGAATGCATTTTATGGATCGTAAAAATATAAGATGATTTCCGAAGAAAAAGATACTTATAAAACAATACTGAAGCCGGGAGCCGAAAGCTTTTTTAAAGAAAAAGGCAGTAAGTTTTATGGGTATGCCTTTCCCGTCACTTCCGAAGATGCAGTAAAAACGTGTCTCGACGAATTAAAAAAGCAGCATCACTCAGCACGTCACTTTTGCTACGCTTGGCAGTTAGGAAAACAGTACGATAGTTATCGCGCTAATGATGACGGTGAGCCTAGCAACAGCGCAGGAATGCCAATATACGGACAACTACAAGCATTTGATGTAACAAACATTTTGGTTGTTTCTGTTCGGTACTTTGGGGGTACAAAATTAGGCGTTGGCGGATTGATACAGGCTTACAAAACATCTGCGCAATTGGCATTAGAAAGTTCGAAAATAGTGACACGAACTATCGATGAGCAATTTTTACTCACCTTTGAGTATCCCGAAATGAACGCTGTTATGCGTATCATTAAAGACGAAAATCTTCAAATTATAGAACAAAAGCTAGCGCTAAATTGCAAAATCTTGATTTCGGTACGAAAAAAAGATGCCGAACGTATTTTTAACGTGTTTGACAACCTTTACAAAGTCGGCATAAAAAACCACAGTTAAAAGCAGCTATTTTTGTTTAACTATTACGTCAATTTTTCCAACAAATAATTAGGTGCCTTCATGAGCTTATTTGAAGTGGCATTTATAAAAACTAAGGTAGTCTCTGCACTAATGAGGAGTTCGCCTAATTGATTGTGAATTTCGTAGTAAAACTCAATTTTAAATGTAGGAATATTCTTTAGGCTCGTTGTAATGGAAATAACATCGTCGTAACGCGCTGGCAGCTTATAGTTTATGTTGAGATTTGTAACTGGCAGTAGCACGTTATTTTCTTCCATCCATTTGTAAGAAAAGCCCAGTTCGCGCAGCCATTCGGTTCTTCCTTGTTCTAAGTATTGAGCGTAATTTCCGTAGTACACCACACCCATTTGATCGGTCTCTGCATAACGCACTCTTAATTTTGTAAGATTTTTTTTCATAAAATTTATGCCAAAAAGGGGGAAGTTTTTTGTATGTTTGAATAGATTACAGTATGAGAAAAAAAAAGTAGAAATTCAATACCTAAAGTGTTTTTTTTTTCAATTTTTTGTTCACATATTTGCATCGCTAAGAAACCGTTAGAAATGTTCTTTTTCTATTTTTTTAGCCACCCAGTATTAACTAACGCAACCACTGCATAAATTATGAGCAAAACTGCACCATCGGTTTGGAACAACTGTTTGTCCTTTATTGAAGATAATATCACTTCACAAGCGTACAAAACTTGGTTCGAACCAATAAAAGCAGTGAAGCTTACAGATACAGCGCTTAGCATACAGGTGCCAAGTAAATTTTTCTACGAGTGGCTAGAAGAGCACTATGTGAAAATTTTAAAAGTTGCACTTACTAAAGAGTTGGGGTCTCAAGCCAAATTGGTGTATGTTATTAAAATGGAAAACACCTATGGCAACAAGCAACCTTTTACTGAAAAAATTCCGAGTGCCAATCGTTCTAGTGTTCAGTCTCAAGAAGTAGACGTACCTATAAAAAATAAAAACCCTCAGCTTAAAAACCCATTTGTAATTCCGGGCATTCGTAATGTAAAAATCGAATCACAGCTTAATCCTTCGTACAATTTTGAAAACTTTCTGGAAGGAGAATCAAACCGGTTAGCGCGTTCTGCAGGTATGGCAGTTGCCAATAAACCAGGTGGCACAAGTTTTAATCCGTTGCTTGTTTTTGGTGGTGTTGGTTTAGGAAAAACACATTTAGCGCATGCTATTGGGGTAGATATAAAAGATAAGTACCCAGAAAAAACAGTGCTTTATATTTCTGCGGAAAAGTTTACACAACAATATATTGAGAGTGTAAAAAAGAACAACAGAAACGATTTTATACATTTTTATCAGATTATTGATGTACTTATTGTAGATGATATTCAGTTGCTTTCTGGAAAGGCTGGAACACAAGATGTTTTCTTCCATATTTTTAATCATTTACATCAAAACGGCAAGCAAGTCATTTTAACTAGTGATAAAGCCCCGGTAGACATGATTGATATTGAGCAGCGACTCTTATCTCGTTTTAAGTGGGGACTTTCAGCAGAACTCAACCACCCAGACTACGACACACGTGTAGCTATCATAAAAAATAAGTTATACCGCGATGGTGTTGAAATGCCAGAAGACATTGTAGAATTCTTGGCTAATAATATTAAAACTAATATTCGAGAATTAGAAGGTGCCATTATTTCGCTTATCGCACATTCTTCTTTCAACAAGAAAGACATTACCATAGATCTTGCTAAGAAAATAGTAGACAACTACGTAAAACATACCAAGCGAGAGGTTTCTATAGACTACATACAAAAGGTAGTAAGTGAATATTTCCAAATGGATGTAGAAACACTGCAATCTAAAACACGTAAACGCCATATTGTTCAGGCTAGACAGCTTGCAATGTTTTTTGCTAAGAAGTTTACCAAAGCGTCTTTAGCTTCAATTGGCTCGCAAATTGGCCAAAGAGACCACGCCACAGTATTACACGCTTGTAAGACTGTAGATAATCTTTCCAGTACAGACAAGCAATTTAGAAAGTACGTAGAAGATCTTCAGAAAAAATTAACGCTCTAACAGACCAACTATTAAATCCTGCTTTCTGCGGGATTTTTTATGCGTACAGTTGAAATTTTACATGAAAAATATAAATTAATCGAATGAAAAAAGTACTCATGGTTTGCCTTGGTAATATCTGCCGCTCTCCTTTGGCAGAAGGCATCCTAAAATCGAAAGTAGACTCTAACCGCATTGAGGTAAGCTCTGCAGGTACAGGAGGTTGGCACGTTGGCGAACTCCCAGACCCTCGTAGCATTGAAGTTGCAAATGCACATGGTTTAGACATAACCGACCAGCGTGGCAAACAATTCTCTACATACGACTTTGAAATTTATGATCATATTTTTGTGATGGATAAAAGTAATTATCGAGATGTCATTAAGCTTGCTACCACACCTTCCGAAGAAAAAAAGGTTCAACTTATTTTAGAAGAAATACATCCTGGAGAAAAAAGGGACGTACCTGACCCTTATCATGGTGGAGATCAAGGATTTAAAGATGTTTACAACATGCTAGACGCAGCTTGCGATAAAATTGCACGTAGACTTTAGTTTTTGGTTCGACTACTTTTAAGTATCTTAGTATTTCGAAAAAAATACATGCTATGAAACAAATTACAACACTATTGCTGGTTTTCGCAACGACGATTTCCTTTGCACAAGATATACTTTTAGAACCCTACGCATCTGGGTTTGATGACCCTATTGAACTTAAAAACGCCGGGGACGATAGACTTTTTGTTGTAGAACAAGGAGGTACCATCAAAATTATAGATGGTTCTGGAACAACGCTACCAACGCCATTTTTAGATATTTCTGGACAAGTAGCGTGCTGTGGAGAACGCGGACTCTTAGGCCTTGCATTTCACCCAAACTATGCGACAAACGGTTTCTTTTTTGTTAACTACACGGTAAATGTTGGAGGTATTTTAACAACGCAAGTCTCTAGATTTTCTGTAGATCCAGGAGACCCTAATAGCGCGTTATCTGGATCTGAATTAAAGATTATAGATTACGAACAGCCCTTTTCTAATCATAATGGGGGCTGTATAGCATTTGGACAAGATGGCTATTTGTATATTTCATCAGGCGATGGAGGTTCGGGTGGTGATCCAGGCGACAGAGCACAAAACACAGAATTACTGCTAGGAAAACTTCTAAGAATTGATATTGACAATACAGTAGGCTCAACCAACTATAGTATACCAGCCGACAACCCATTTGCTGGAGACCCTTCTAAAGCACAAGAGATTTGGGCATATGGCTTAAGAAATGCTTGGAAATTTTCGTTCGATAGTGCCACAGATGATCTTTGGATAGCCGATGTTGGACAGAACGCCATTGAAGAGATAAATAAAGCAGGTGCCAGCGAAGATGGACTTAACTACGGGTGGAATTGTTTTGAAGGTAGCAGTCCGTTCGCGGGGGCTCCAACAACATGCCCTCCTAGTAGCACACTTACGTTTCCAGTAGCAGAATATCCACACTCTGTAGGGTTTTCAATCACTGGAGGTTATGTGTACAATGGTACCTTGCAGCCCTCACTACAAGGGTACTATTTTTTCGCCGATTTTGGAACTGGAGTTATTGGTACGGTAGATAGCGCTAACAATTTTAACAACCTCGGAACGTTTGGAGGAAACTGGTCGGCCTTTGGCGTAAATAATGAAGATGAGCTTTTTATCGTTAACTATAGCGGAGCAATTTCTCGTATCGTCGAAGATAAACCAATCATCGGAGTTGATGAGTTTAACACAAATGATTTTAAGTTATATCCAAACCCAGCCGAAAATGAAGTAAACTTATTACTCAGCAACGACCTCTTATCGAGTTTTGCCATAATGGACATGAAAGGTAGTGTGTTACTATCTGAATCTAATATTTCAGCAGCAAACATTTCTATTAATGTAGCCGGCTTATCGCAGGGTATTTATTTATTGAAAGGAACTACCGACAATAACCAGACGTTTGTAAAAAAATTAGTGGTAAAATAGACTTTACCATGGAAGCAAAAAAAGGTAATTTATATTTAATACCATGTACATTGGGTGACACACCACCCCTTGAAGTACTACCCTTATTGGTTAAAAAGGCCGTTGAAGAAATTGACCATTACATTGCAGAACACGAGAAAAATGTGCGTAGTTTCATTAAAAGCATCTCACCTCGTAAATCGCAGCCTGACTTACAAATAAGTCTTATTAATAAATTCACCGACGAAAGTGAAACACCGGCTATGCTTGCCCCTTGTCATGCTGGGTTTGATGTAGGTGTTCTTAGTGATGCAGGTTGTCCTGGAGTTGCAGACCCAGGGGCATTAGTGGTGGCAGCTGCGCACCGACAAAACATAAAAGTGGTTCCGTTGGTGGGCCCTTCTTCTATTTTGTTGGCATTGATGGGTAGCGGACTTAACGGTCAGAATTTTGCTTTTAACGGTTATCTCCCTATTGACAAGCGTGAGCGTAGGCTTGAAATAAAAAGACTGGAGCGATTATCTGCAGAACGTAATCAATCGCAACTATTTATTGAAACGCCTTACCGAAACAACCAACTGTTAGAGAGTATTCTTTCAACAGTACAAGCAGACACCCAAATATGTGTTGCTTGCGATATCACCTTGCCAACAGAGTATATAAAAACTTTACCAGCTTCGGTTTGGAGTAAACAAAAAGTGGATCTCAATAAGAGACCCACTATATTTATTATTCAAAAATAAGCGCTTATTACACGCGTACTTTTGCTTTCTGATTTGGCTTGATAAACGAAGTATCATACCCAGAAAATTTCTTAAGATAATATCCAATAGAAGTACCAAAGGCATCGCTGAAACCTTCAGCACCACCACTTCTAAGGTATTTTTTCACATTACCAGCACCTGCTAAATGAGCTGCAGCAAGAATACCTGACTCGGTTACGCGAACGCCACCAATGGTTCTTCCAACATAGCGTTTAATATCACGTCGTAAAATCCATTTATTTCTAGACGTATAGGCACTAAATGCGGCTTCTTGCAACTTGGCATCGTTCATAAAACGATCTGCGCTATAGACGCCAACCATTTTTAGGGTATTAATATTAAACTGATATTTCCCTAGATAACCAAACTCATTTATAATACTGTAATCTCCTCTAGATTCTTTAAACCCCAATGCTTCTCGAAACCCAACATAGGTTTTTCCAAGAAACAAATTATAGTTTTCAGTAACTAGCGGTGTACTTTCTAGTACCTCATCTTGTGTAGGTACGTGAAAATAAAGCTCTAACCCTTCAGTAGAAAAAAGAGAAACTTCCTTTTTCTTTCTGAATGAAAATCCTGTTGCAATAAACAGTACTGCAAACAATAGGATACCAATTCGTATAAATTTTACTTTCATTTCTATATTGAATTTTGGTAGGTAAAGTCCCACCTCAATTTCAGCGTGCAAAAGTACAACTTATTTTACAATTTTGATATTCAGGGTGTTAAAAAATGTTAAAGGCGATTTTTGGCTTTTTTTCATACTCGTAGTAGTTCTTGTTACCAGAAGTGAAATTAACAATGAAATAGACTTTAAATTGATAATCCCCTAAAAAACAATGAACTAAGTTATGAACATCCTAAAATGAAAAAAGTTGAGCTTGTCAACTCAACTTTTTCAATAATTATAGTGTCACTCTTGCGTTTGCATCGGGGAGAATCGAGGCTAGATCGTAGCCCCCAAAGTTAATCATGTACTTTGTGATAGGGATATTATTTGCGTCTGCAAAAATTGTATCCCCTTTAGATTCTAGAAATTTTATAACATTTCCAGCACCTCCCAAATGGGCTGCTGCAATAATTCCAGATTCGGTTACAACAACACCAGCTATATTCTCGCCTACGTATTGAGTAATATAATCTTTCAGAACAAACTTGTTCAAAGAAATTAATGTTGAAAATGCTTCTTCTTGCAAGTCTGGATTGTTCAAAAAGTTTCTTTTACTCTTCACGCCTACCCATGAAAGGGCAGAACGGCCAAACTGATATTTGCCCATGTATCCAAGTCTGTTCACAGCCTTATAATTACCACTGCTTTCACTAAAGCCGAGGTCTTCACTAAAACCAAGAAATGACTTCCCAAGAAAAGGAACATCCTCACTTGGGTTCATAATTACCTCATATGCATTAGGAACATAGGCTAGCTCTCCTGCAATATTTGAGATAAATATAGAACTGCTATTACGTTTCACTGTTTTCTTAGGTGAAAAACCTACAATGGCAAAAGCCACAAGTAGGAGCAGCACAGACAATTTCATAAAACGATTTATCATGTTCTATTTATTTTAGTTTATAATTATTGCCCGCTAGCTTCGTGCTAGTAGGAAATTACCTAAAACAAACATAAAAGTGTAGCTAGCAAATTCATGCTTGCTAAAAGGCTTTATGAAATCTGTACGTCAATGAACTAAATATTTTCGTGTTCTTTATTATCAAAGAACATTGAAATCAATATACTACATATACCGATAGATTTAGAGCTATTAACACTCTTTAACCGTAGGATTAATAAAGGTTTAACGAAACAAAGAAGAAACCCGTCTATACTACCTATTCACCCCCTGTTGGGAGATCCATCGTACGTATTCGGCTTTGTTTCTATTGTGTTGAGAAAGCGTTTTTGCAAATTTATGATATCCAAAATTCTGAACATTTGCCACAAAATACAAATAGTCGTGCTTTTCATAATTTAATACAGCGTCTATAGCAGTAATATCAGGCATGGCGATAGGGCCAGGCGGCACACCAGCATATTTATATGTGTTGTATGGAGAATCTAATTCAAGATCTGCATATAGGACTCTTTTAATAATTTGATCAAAATCATTTTCTGCTCGCTTTTTGGCATAAATCACCGTAGGGTCTGCTTGTAATAACATTCCGCGACTCAATCTATTCATGTACACTCCAGCCACTCGTTTCCGCTCATCTACCTTTGCCGTTTCTTTCTGAACGATAGCCGCCAAAGAAATCACCTCTGTTGGCGTCATTTTTAATGCAGCCGCTTTTCCAATTCGTTCTGCATTCCAAAAACGCTTATATTCTGAAGCCATTTTATCACGAAACCCTTCAGCAGAAGTGTTCCAATAGACTTCGTATGTATTAGGTACATACATAGCAAGGGCTGTTGCGGTATCAAACTTTTGCGCTTCTAAGAAAACCTCATCCTTCATAGCTCTCAATAAGGAAAGACTATCTGCTTCAATCTGATTGGCAATGGCTCCTGCTAAATTTTCTAAACGTTCCTGGTTATTAAATTTCACTTTAATTGGAATATTGCCGCTGCGAATACTATTAATGATGTCATTATTAGACATCCCATTCTTAATAACATAATGTCCAGGCTTTACGTTAGTTGCATACCCTTTTCTATTGGCCACCGCCACAAAACTTTCTACATCTTCAAGCAAAGGCTCTACTTCCTCAACCACCTCTGCAAAAGACGCATTAGTTGGTATATAAATATGGGCTTCTGTATTATTAAAAGCAGTGTTAGGCGTAAAAACTGTAGTATACACATACCACGAAAAAATTGCCATTCCTACCAGTCCGAGCAACACAATTGCGATGAGAATTTTCTTTATATACATAATCCCTTTACCTTATTATTTATTTTTCTAAGATGAGTTGATACAACCATTCGTCTTTATACTTACCGTTAGCTAGAATCCAATCTTTCTTTACACCCGCTTTCTTATACCCAACTTTTTCGAACAATTCGATACTTTTCTGATTATCATTGGTAATATTCGCGTACAACTGATGCAAATTTAAATGTACCGCAGCATATTTTTGCAACAGTTCTAATGCTTCCATTGCCATACCTTTACCCCTATCTTCAGGGTTAAAAACAACAATTCCTACTCCTGCTCTTCGATGCTTTGGTTCAAAATCGAACAAATCTACAAAACCAATGGGTCGGTTGTCTTCTTCAGCACAAATTACAAGACGTAATTGTTTTACTTCATAAATATCTCTATGCGCATTGTCTAAATATTGTTGTAGTACATATTTAGAATACGGTTGCGTAGTATTACTAATTTCCCATAATCCTTCATCATTCTCTAACGCATACAAAAACTCTAAATCAGATGATTCTAATGCTCTTAAACTTATATGTTCTCCTTTTAGCGTTTTCATTTAAATTGTAATAGCTCCATTAAAAACCTGTGTAGCTGGACCAATTAAATAAATGGAAGTGTAGACACCTTCAGCTTCAGTAAATGTAACGTACAATTCGCCGCCAGGTTGTTGTAATGTAATTTTATCTAAGGTGGCGTTTCCTCCTGCATGCATTGCAATAGCCACAGCAGTAACTCCGGTACCACACGACAGTGTTTCGTCTTCCACTCCACGCTCGTATGTTCGCACGGCAAACGTGTTTGCTGCAAGTTTTTCAACAAAATTCACATTAGCTCCAGCGCTTCCGTACAGGTTATTCCTAATTTGCCTACCCTCCTTAAACACATCATACCTTTCAAGATTGGTGACAAATTGTACATGATGGGGCGAACCTGTATCTACAAACGTATGTTCTTTTTCTTCGGAAACTTTAAATACATCTGTCATTTTTAGGTGTACAAGCCCGTCTTTAAGCAACGCCTCATGCATACCATCGACGGCTTCAAAATGAGTTTCATTTTCAATTAAACCCAGAAAATTAGCGAAATGAACAATACATCGACCCCCGTTGCCACACATGCTACTACTATTTCCGTCAGAATTATAGTATATCATTGTGAAATCTGCCGTCTCATGACGCTCAAGCAATATGAGTCCGTCTGCTCCTATGCCAAATTTTCGGTCACATAATTGTGCCACCAATTTGGTATTGTTTTTGGGGAATTGTAACAGACGATTATCTACAAGTATAAAATCGTTGCCCGTACCTTGATATTTATAGAACTGAATGGTCATGACTGCAAATGTACAAATTGCGGCGGCGTGTCATCATATTTTATAGCTGTTAAATGTGCGTTAAATACGAAATGTTACTACAATAGTATCGTCTTAAAAGTGTTACTAAATTATAATTAAAAGAAAAACGTATGAAACAGACTGCTAAATTATTCATGGTTGCTCTAATCGCAGGAGCAGTAACTTTAGGAGGATACAAGTTTTTTGTTGAATCTGACACACCGACAGCTTACGTCACTCAAAACGAATCTTCATTTATACCCACAAACTACGCTGGGGTAAATTCGGCTGCGATAAATACCGATTTCACAGATGCTGCAGAAAGAACAGTACATGCCGTGGTACATGTTCAAAACACAACTACAAATCGTCGCCCCTCTAATATGATGGAATATTTTTATGGTGGTGGTAAAAGCAAACCTGTTGTTGGTTCAGGTAGTGGTGTTATTATTTCACCAGACGGTTACATAGTAACCAATAATCACGTAATCGAAAATGCCGCACAATTGCAGGTTACTTTAAACGATAACAGAACGTATAATGCAGAACTGGTTGGCACAGACCCTAAGACCGATATTGCTTTAATTAAACTAGATAGTAATGACGAATTTCCATATGTTCCGTTTGGCGATAGCAACGAGATAAAAATTGGAGAATGGGTACTCGCCGTTGGGAATCCGTTTAACCTTACATCTACTGTTACAGCTGGTATTGTGAGCGCAAAAGCACGTGACTTAAACGAATTTGACCGCAATCCGCAATCGTTTATCCAAACCGATGCCGCCGTTAATCGCGGAAACAGTGGAGGAGCCTTGGTAAACACACGGGGCGAATTAGTAGGTATTAACACAGCCATTACTTCGGAAACGGGAAGTTATGTAGGGTATTCTTTCGCTGTACCTAGCAACAACGCTAGAAAAGTGATAGAAGACATCATGGAATTTGGAAACGTGCAACGCGGTATTCTAGGAATTTCTACCATAAATACTAAACTCGCGCAGCGACAAGGAGTAGATATTTCCGAAGGCGTATACATTGCAGATATTGAAAAAGGAAGTGGTGCCGATAAAGGCGGACTAAAAAAAGGAGATATTATAAAAAATATCGATGGTTATAAAGTGGCGAAATTCTCTGACCTTGTTGGCTATTTAGGTTCAAAAAGACCAGATGATGTGGTAGATGTAACTGTTGTGCGAAACGGAAATAATAAAACTATACCTGTTACCCTTATTAAACTTGAAACATTTACTATTGAAGACACAGGACTAGAAATACGAAACGCCAATCGGGCACAACTAAAAGCATTTGGTGTAGAAAATGGCGTTGTGGTTTCAGATACGCAATCGCAAGATCTAGCGGTGCTTAAAGGGGCAATTATTGTAAAAGTAAACGATAAAGATGTTAGCAATATTGACGACGTAAAACAAATTATGAGAACTGGCGGATTTGGAGAAGCTGTAAAATTGACCTTTGTCGATGGTAATGGCCAACTAAATTCATACATATTTAGGTAGAATAATCATAATTATTCTGTTAAATACAAACACCCCTAAACTTTAATTAGTGATGGGGTGTTTATTTATAAATATACTTCTATAAGAGCGTAAAAATCTGTATTTTTGCACCCAAATTTAAACCCGCCCTGTTCAACAAAAAGGGGCCTCTAAAAAACAACCACTATGAGTTTTGATGACGTTTATGAAAAAGAACTGTCTTTTCAAACCGATCGCCGTAAGGCTTCCGTAGAATTTATTAAAACCGTTAGCGACCTTTGGTACGATAAGTCGATTGAACTCGTGCTTTTTCGCAATCAACTAATCGACCGTAACGTGAGTGAAATTTTAAACTTACACGAATATGCGGGCGAATTTGTTCAAAAACCAATTTCAATCTTCGATAGTGTAGAGATTGCTCAGGCAATTCAAACACTAGATCTTCCTCCAGCAAAACTAGACATAGGAAAACTAACCTATGAGTATCACCTAGAAGACAATCAATACGAGAACGCTTTAGCATTTGTTTCAGACAAACTAAAAGATGCTAAGGACGTAAAAGATATAACTCCAAAAGATGTGGTTTTATATGGCTTCGGACGTATTGGTAGATTATTGGCACGTGAGTTAATGACACGTACTGGTAAAGGAAACCAAATGCGCCTTCGTGCTATCGTAACTAGAGGAAATGTAGATCAAACAGTGCTAGAAAAAAGAGCATCTTTATTACAATACGACTCGGTTCATGGTGATTTTTTAGGAACTGTTAGTGTAGATGTTGAAAACAAAGCACTAATTATTAATGGTACGACTGTACATATAATCTCTGCGAATCAGCCAGAAGATATAGACTATACAGACTATGGAATTAACGACGCGCTAATTATAGACAATACAGGTGCCTTTAGAGATGATGTTGCCTTGGCACGTCACCTTGTACCAAATGGAGCGAGCAAAGTATTATTAACAGCTCCTGGAAAAAATGTACCGAATATTGTTCATGGTGTAAATCATGAAGAGCACGATCCTGCAAAGGTTAATATATTCTCTGCGGCGTCATGTACAACCAATGCAATCACACCAGTTTTAAAAGCAATAGAAGATAGCTTTGGCGTAGTACAAGGACATTTAGAAACTATTCATGCATATACCAACGATCAAAACTTGGTAGATAACATGCATAAAAAATACAGACGTGGTCGTGCGGCCGCGCTTAACATGGTTATTACCGAAACTGGAGCTGGTCAGGCTGTAAGTAAGGCACTACCTTCTTTTGAAGGAAAGCTTACCTCAAATGCCATACGAGTGCCTGTTCCTAATGGATCATTGGCTATTTTAAAACTTGAACTTGAAGCAAAAACTTCAATCGATGGTATTAACGCTATCATGAAAAAGTATGCATTAGAGGGCAACCTAGTAGAACAAATAAAATACAGCCTCAATAATGAACTTGTGTCAAGCGATATTGTTGGTTCTTCGGCACCCTCAATCTTTGATAGCAATGCAACAATAGTTGCTGCAGATGGAAAAAACGCTGTTTTATACGTATGGTACGATAATGAATACGGGTACAGCCATCAGGTAATTAGATTGGCAAAGTATATTTCTAATGTTAGAAGATATACGTATTACTAATAGTATCTACATAATATAATTTTAGCCCAGTCCATAAGACTGGGCTTTTTTATGACTCCCTTAACTCAATATTAGTCGGTATTCTTTCAATTTTGTGATACAGAGAAAGATATAATGACTAAGAACAAGCGAAAGGCATATAAGAAGAAGCGGTATACAATCCCTATAATTATTTTGGCGTTATTAATTGCGGCAAGAATATACCTTCCGTATTGGGTGAAAGACTACATAAACGAGGTACTAGCAGACATTCCAGGATACTACGGCCAAGTAGAAGATGTAGACATGGCTCTTTATCGTGGGGCTTATGTTGTAGAAGGAATGTATTTAGACAAAGTAGACGCAGATACCCAAGTACCTTTTTTAAATTTTCCTAAAACAGATATCTCTATCGAATGGGGCGCACTTTTTGATGGTAGCATAGTAGCAGAAATAATTATGACTAGCCCTGAGGTAATCTATATTCTAGAAGACCAGGAAACTACACCTGTAGAGGGTAAAGCAAATATAGACGACTGGACCAAAGCTCTTACCGATATTGTCCCGCTAGAAATAAACAAGTTTGAAGTTTTTGACGGCAAATTTGCCTTTGTTGAATTAGACAGCGACCCAAACATTGATATTCATATTGATAAAATTCACCTTACTGCAAGCAATCTGCGTAATGTAGTAGAAAAAGAACGTGTATTGCCTTCGCCAGTAACAGCCACAGGTATCTCTATTGGTGGTGGAAATGTAAAACTAGACGGAAACGTAAATATTATTAAAGAAATACCAGACTTGAATCTCAATTTTGCCTTAGAACATTCTAATGTTACTGCACTAAACCCATTTACCAGACATTATGCAGGTATAGATTTTGAAGAAGGAGATTTTAGCCTCTACAGTGAAATTGCTATTGCAGATGGTTACCTTAAAGGATACATAAAACCGCTTTTAAAAGACTCTAAACTCATAGGAAAAGAAGATGGTTTTTTAGGCGTTTTATGGGAAGGACTTGTTGGTTTTTTTAAATTTATTCTGAAAAATCAAGGAACCAATACTATAGCAACTAAAGTACCTATAGAAGGCGATTTAAATAATACGAAAGCAGGGGTTTGGGCTACCGTATTCAACATTTTTGAAAACGCATGGATTAGTGCTTTTAAAGGTGATGTTGATGATGACATCGAATTTGAAGATGCCTTTAACGACTCCAATCTTACCAAAAAAGAAAAAAGAGAACTACGCAAAAAGCAACGAGAAAAAAAACGTGAAGCACGTAAAAATGATACCACAGATGGATTATTAAAACGTATTTTTGATGGTGCCGAAGACGAAGATAAAAACGACGACAACTAAATTGATATGAAAATACAAGCGGCTACTCTTAGTCATCTCAATAAACTTACTCCACTGTTTAATGGCTACAGGGTTTTTTACAAACAACCTTCAGACATAGCCCGGGCCGAAAAATTTCTTACAGAACGATTAGAAAAGGGCGACTCTACCATATTTATAGCGATTTCAGAAAACGAAGAAGCTATGGGATTTACACAGCTCTATCCGTCATTTTCTTCGGTTTCAACCCAACGCACCTATATTTTAAACGATTTGTACGTTTCCGAAGCACATAGAAAAAAGGGGGTTGGTGAAGCCTTAATGCAGCATGCTAAACAATTTGCTATTTTAAAAGGTGCAAAGGGAATTACATTAGAAACAGAAACTCACAATCCAGCACAACACTTGTATGAACGAATTGGCTGGAAAAAAGATACCGCAGTTTTTCATTATACCTGGGAAATACACTAGAGAATTTTCCTTATTTTTATATTCTTAAACTTCAATACATGGACCACCTTACAAAACTAGAAGAGATGTTGGATAATGCCAACGCAGCTATTAAAAATGGGCACTATGAAAAAGCTGAAAACATCTTAGAAGAAATGATAAAAATCGATCCTAACTACGGAAAAACATACAACCATTTGGGGTTTTTATATGAGACAAAATTTAAGGAATATGAAAAAGGAGAGACACTCTACAAATTGTGTTTAGAGAAATCACCTATGTATCCGGCCATCTATTACAACTATTCGGTGCTTTTATCTACACTTGGTAAATGGGATGAATTAAAAGAACTCTTAGACCAAGCCTTAAATATTCCGGGTGTTACAAAATCTACCATTTATAACGAATACGCCATCATGTACGAGCAGCAAGGTAAACTAGACCAAGCTATAGAGCAATTCAGAAATGCAGGCCTTAACACCTTAGATCAGGCTACCTTAGACCGCGCTAAAAAGTCTATTGAACGCTGTAAGTCGAAAAAAGAACTTTTTTAAAACTGCGATAATACCCTAAAAAAGGTATGTTAACCAGTTCATTGTGGTAGTTTTGCAGAAAAGCAGCTAAAAATGAATTCCTTTCAGGATTTTAATCTTACAAAGCAATTACATTTCGCCCTTGAAGATTTGGGGTTTACACAATCTACGCCCATTCAGTCGCGTACGTTTAGCCCCATTATGGCAGGTAGAGATGTAGTTGGTATTGCACAAACAGGAACAGGTAAAACCCTTGCCTATACACTTCCACTTATTAATGGTTTAAAGTTTTCAAAAAAGAAAGAAACGCGAATCATTGTTATTGTACCTACGCGCGAATTGGTGTTACAAGTTACCCATGAAATTGAAAAGATTGGCGCCTACTCTTCTATAAAGGTTGCTGGGGTATATGGTGGCGTAAATATGAACACTCACAAAGAGCTAGTAATGCAAGGAGCCGACATTGTAGTAGCAACCCCTGGACGTTTATACGATTTAATTTTATGCAGAGCCTTAAAAGTAAAGGCAGTAAAAAAAGTAGTAATAGACGAGGTAGATATTATGCTAGACCTCGGTTTTAGGTTTCAACTAACTAATATTCTTGAAGTACTTCCTGAACCTCGGCAGCATATTTTATTTTCTGCAACTATGACCGAAGATGTTGCCGAATTTATCGATGTGTTTTTTAGAAATCCAGAAACGATTTCGGTTGCCGTTAGCGGAACTCCGCTCACCAATATTGAGCAGTTTGCCTATAACGTACCCAATTTTTATACGAAAGCAAATTTATTGCTTCATCTATTAAAGAAAAAAGAGACTTACAAAAAGGTTCTGGTTTTTGTACCTAACAAGAAGTCGGCCGATTTACTTTTCGAATTACTTGAAGTCAAATTTGGCAAAGAAGTCGCTGTTATTCATTCTAATAAAACTCAGAATTATAGAATACGTTCAATAAACAACTTTAATAACAAAGTCACCCGAATTTTAGTGACTACAGATGTTATGGCTCGCGGACTAGATTTAGACGCAATTAGTCATGTTATTAATGTAGACACTCCGCGCTATCCCGAAAATTACATGCATCGTATTGGACGTACAGGGCGGGCTAAGGCACAAGGGGTTTCTATGCTTTTTTCTACGGAAAAAGAACAGCCATTAAAAACCGTTATTGAAGACTTAATGGACATGAAAATTAATGGACTTCCCCTTCCCGAAGACCTCAAGATAAGTACCAAATTAACCTGGGAAGAACAGCCAAAAATTATAGAGCGAGACAATCCGCACAAAAGAAATACAGAGGAAGTAGGAGCTAGTTTTCATGAGAAAAGCGCAAAAAACAGTAAGACAAATCAAGGAGGTAGTTACAAACGCACCATCAAAAAGAAATATAAAAAGGCAAAAACAAAAGGCGATAAAAATTTTAATCAGCGTAACAAAAACAAAGGAAAAAAACCCTTCTAACGCAATAAACAAGGCTATAGTAGTCTAATTTAAACCATTTCAATGCGCATAGACATCATCAGTGTTGTACCAGAGTTATTACATAGTCCGTTTGAAGCGTCAATTTTAAAACGCGCTATCGAAAAAGGCTTGGTAGAAGTACATTTTCATAATTTGCGCGAATTTGCAACCAATAAATACAAGCAAATAGACGACTACCAATTTGGAGGAGGTGCGGGTATGGTTATGATGATTGAACCAATTGATAAATGTATTACTAAGTTGAAATCGCAACGAGACTACAACGAAGTAATATACATGACTCCAGATGGCAAAACGCTAACTCAGGGCGATGCTAATGAGCTTTCACTGAAAGAAAACATTATTATTTTGTGTGGTCATTACAAAGGAGTCGATCAGCGGGTGCGAGATCAATTCATTACTAGAGAAATTTCAGTTGGTGACTACGTTTTAAGCGGAGGTGAATTAGCAGCTGCCATTGTATGTGATGCTGTCATAAGACTTATACCTGGTGTTCTGGGTAATGAAACCAGTGCCTTAACAGATAGTTTTCAAGACAACTTATTAGCCCCACCTATTTATACGCGGCCAGCAGACTACAAAGGCTGGAAAGTTCCTGAAATTTTAACCAGTGGCAATACTCCCAAAATAGATGTGTGGCGTGAAGAACAAGCATATAAGCGCACCGAAGAACGAAGACCCGATTTATTAGAGGATTAGGACCTTTTTGTAAAGTTCATTTATAGACTATAAGCGAGTGATTGTAAACTAGGTAGCATGTATCATGTTTGGATATTTCAGAACAAAACACGAATAACCAAGTACACTTTGTAATTTATCGCTTAGACAGTTGGCTCATTTTAAAAAAAGAGTATCTTTGCACTCGATTTATACCAACCTCTGACGATCTTCGTGAATGTTGCTGTAAACATAACATTATCAAAAAAGTAAACATGGAAGCGTTAATAAAATTTGTACAAGACGAATTCGTAACGAAAAAAGAATTTCCAAAATTTGGAGCTGGAGACACAATTACTGTGTACTACGAAATCCGTGAAGGAGAAAAAACAAGAACACAGTTTTTTAGAGGTGTTGTTATTCAATTAAGAGGAACAGGAACAACTCAAACCTTTACTATTAGAAAAATGTCAGGAACTGTTGGTGTAGAGCGTATCTTCCCAATGAACTTACCTGCATTACAAAAAATTGAGATAAACAAAAAAGGTAGCGTTCGTAGAAAGCGTATCTACTACTTTAGAGGTCTTACAGGTAAAAAAGCTAGAATCCGCGAAAAGCGTCAATAAGCTGTACCTACCGTATATAAAGCGACTCCATTTTAGGGTCGCTTTTTTTTGTGAACAATTGTTTATAACTGAGGTTTATAAATTGTTCATATCTAACACCTTACATTTCTTGGTAATTTAAATTAGTGTAGTACATTAGCACTATCGAAACAATGCAACCATTGTTTTGTAAACATAAAGTAACGTTCTTTATTTCTTTTTGAAAATTGTTTGACAAGCTAACGATTTCTTGTAGATGGTTACTTTGGAGATTTTTAAAAAGTACGGAAGTAGTTTTTGAGGATGTATTCAATAATGTAAATTAAAGAATCGCCTATCACAAAAACAATAATACTTCTTTTTGAAATACGGTCACAACTGCAAGGTTTTAATAAACTTGCTATACATCGTCAAGATGAGTTGGTAACGACACGTTTTCACAAGGAGCCATAGCAGAGTGCCTAGCACATTGTTATGGCTTTTCTTGTTTTTATACCCACCCCAAAGTAAAGCAAGAATACGTTTCTATTATTTATTATAAAAAAGTGCTAAACTTTCAATTCATGGCACAACTTCCCTTTTTAAGCACCGACTAAATCCGTATCTTTGCAACCCATCTTTTAGAGGGAATTTCAACACTATTAAACGACAATCAACCGTTATAAAATCTGCAACATGACTAAAACAGCTAAAATTATTTATACCAAAACTGATGAAGCTCCATTCTTAGCAACACATTCCCTATTGCCTATCATTAAAGCATTTACAGGACCTTCAAATATCGATATTGAGACTAGAGACATCTCTTTAGCGGGTAGAATTTTAGCAACCATGTCAGATTACATTACCGAAGACCAACGCGTTCCAGATGCCTTGGCAGAACTTGGAGAACTTGCTAAAACTCCCGAAGCAAATATTATAAAGCTTCCTAATATTAGCGCTTCTGTACCTCAATTGGTAGCCGCTATCTCAGAACTACAATCAAAAGGCTTTGCCATACCAGACTACCCAGAGAATCCAACAAATAACGATGAGCAAAAAATTAAGGCAGCCTACGACAAAGTAAAAGGTAGTGCTGTAAACCCAGTGCTTAGAGAAGGTAATAGCGACCGTCGTGCACCAAAAGCTGTAAAGAACTACGCGAAGAAAAATCCTCACCGCATGGGTGCCTGGAGCGCCACAAGTAAAAGTCATGTTGCCACAATGAGTGCAGGCGATTTTCGCCACAATGAGCAGTCTGTAACCGTACAAAACCAAGGGAGTGTATCTATTGTTTTAAAAGCAACAGACGGTTCACAAACTATATTAAAAGAAAACATCTCGTTGTTAAGTGGTGAAATTATAGACGCCAGTGTTCTAGAAAAGAAAGCGTTACTTGCTTTTTTAACAGAACAAATAAAAGATGCTAAAGATCAAGGTCTACTTTTTTCATTACACATGAAAGCGACCATGATGAAAGTAAGTGACCCAATTATTTTTGGACACGCTGTTCGTGTGTTCTTTAAAGATGTTTTTGATAAACACAGCGCTGTTTTTTCTGAAATTGGAGTTGATGTGAACAACGGTTTTGGAGATCTCCTAAATGATCTTGTTAAACTGCCAGAAGCAAAACGTAACGAAATCATGGCAGATATCAATGTAGCAATGCAGGATAATCCGGATTTAGCAATGGTAAATAGCGACAAAGGTATTACAAACCTGCATGTACCAAGTGATGTCATTATAGATGCTTCTATGCCAGCAATGATTAGAACGTCTGGACAAATGTGGAATGCGCAAGGAGAGCAGCAAGACACCAAAGCCGTAATTCCAGATAGTAGTTATGCTGCCGTATACCAAGCAACAATTGATTTTTGTAAAAAGCATGGCGCCTTTGATCCAACAACTATGGGTACCGTACCTAATGTGGGACTTATGGCACAAAAAGCCGAAGAATACGGATCTCATGATAAGACATTTGAAATAAAAAATGCGGGAGTTGTTGAAGTTGTTGACAACGCTGGTAACGTTCTCATGACACACAACGTGAATGAAGGTGATATTTGGCGTATGTGCCAGGTTAAAGATTTACCTATTCAAGATTGGGTGAAATTGGCAGTAAGTCGTGCGAGAGCTACCGGTTGGCCGGCAATATTTTGGTTAGACCAAGAACGAGCACACGATGCTGAATTAATTAAAAAAGTAAACACATACCTCCCAAATCATGATACGAGCGGATTAGAAATAAAAATTCTATCTCCAGAAAAAGCCACCTCTTATACGCTAGAACGAGTTCGCAAAGGAGAAAATACTATTTCTGTAACAGGTAACGTCTTGCGAGATTACCTTACTGACCTCTTTCCAATTCTAGAATTAGGAACCAGTGCAAAAATGTTATCTATTGTTCCATTAATGAATGGTGGCGGTCTTTTTGAAACTGGTGCCGGAGGCTCTGCCCCAAAACATGTGCAACAATTTGTAGAAGAAGGTCACCTACGCTGGGATTCGCTTGGCGAATTCTTAGCCATCGCGGTGTCGCTAGAACATTTAGGAACAACGTATAATAATGACAAAGCAATTTCACTTTCAGAAACATTAGACGAGGCTACTGAAAAGTTATTAGAAAACAAAAAAGGCCCTTCAAGAAAAGTAAACGAGTTAGATAATAGAGGTAGCCATTTTTACCTAGCACTTTATTGGGCACAGGCTCTTGCAAACCAAGATAAGGATGAAGTTTTAAAAGAAAGATTTACTCCTATTGCAACCCAATTGGCAGAAAATGAAACTATCATATTAAGCGAGTTAAATGAAGCCCAAGGAAGCCCTGTAAACATCGAAGGCTATTATAAGCCAAATGAGGCACTTGTAAATAGTGAAATGCGTGCGAGTACTACGCTAAATAATATTCTTGCAGGAATTGTTTAAAAATAAAAAAGGTTACACAGGCAAATGCACTTGCCTGTGCAACCTTTGCCACTCATTTTTAGGAATTTTTGTTGTCTGATAAAAAATTGAAATTGAAAAACATATTATGGGTTGTATGCTTATTTATAGGCATCACAGCTTTTTCTCAAGAAAAATACACCCTTAGCGGGATTGTGTCTGAAGCCGATACTGGCGAGACACTTTTCGGGGTAAATGTTGTAATACCTGCTCTCGAAACTGGAGCCATTACCAACGAATACGGCTTCTACTCTATCACACTTCCCGAAGGAACATACGATGTCTATTTCAGCACGATAGGTTTTGCCACTGTTAAAAACAGTGTAACCCTTTCAGAAAACACCACGCTAAATAATGCACTAGCCATAGATACCCAACAATTGGATGAAGTGATTATTAAAACAGATATTGAAGCTCTCAATATTAGAAAACCAGAGATGAGTGTTAATAGACTCACTGCAGAAACCATTAAAAAAATACCTGTGGTATTAGGGGAGAAAGATGTAATTAAGGCCATTACATTGTTACCTGGCGTTACAAATGCTGGTGAGGGTGCCAGCGGATTTAACGTTCGTGGTGGCGCAGCCGATCAAAATTTGATTCTACTCGATGAAGCCACACTCTATAACTCTTCACACTTATTTGGTTTCTTCTCGGTTTTTAATCCCGATGCTATTAAAGATCTAACACTTTACAAAGGAGGTATTCCTGCTCGTTATGGAGGGCGTATTTCTTCAGTCTTAGACATTTATCAAAAAGACGGAAATAAAAAACAATTTAAAGCCAATGGCGGTATTGGTCTAGTAGCGAGCAGGCTGTTGCTTGAAGGACCTATTAAAAAAGACACCGCATCTTTTCTAGTGGGTGGTCGCAGTAGTTATGCTCACTTATTCTTACCGCTCTTTGACAACGATAACATTGCATACTTTTACGACCTTAATACCAAAATTAGCTACAACCTTAACGAGAAAAACAGGATATTTCTTTCTGGTTATTTTGGTCGAGATGTATTTTCAATCGCAGATAGTTTCAGTAATAACTTCGGAAATGCAACTATCAATTTACGCTGGAATCATATTTTTAACGACAAGCTCTTTAGCAATCTATCCCTAATTTATTCAGACTATTATTACGGTCTTGAATTAAATTTCGTAGAATTCGATTTTGACAGTGGCATTCAAAATTTCAACTTAAAATATGATTTTACCCACTACCTTTCTGACAATTTAAAACTCCAGTACGGTCTTAATGGTATTTATTACCAGTTTAACCCAGGTGAAATTAATCCTACAACCGAAACTTCAGGCATCAATCCGTTTAAACTTACTGACAAATACGCCACAGAAAATGCACTGTATGCAGACGCAGAAATTGAAGTAACAGACCAACTCTCTGTTCAAGCGGGACTAAGATTTTCTACTTTCAATAGACTTGGGCAGGACGCCTTAAATGTTTACAGTAATGACAACCCTATTCTGTATAATTCAGATTTAGATATTTACCAAAAGGCAACACCAATTGATACCATTTCATTTAAAAGAAGTGAGACCATTAAGTCTTTTGCAAATCTCGAGCCCCGTATTGCTGCGGCATTTCAACTTAATGAAACGTCTTCAGTAAAGGCCAGTTACAATCGCACAGCACAATATATTCATCTTATAAGCAATACCACCTCCCCAACTCCTTTCGATATTTATGCTCCCAGCGGAAAATTTATAGAACCACAATTAGCAGATCAAGTGGCAGCTGGCTTCTTTAAAAAATTTGAAAACTATTCTTTTGAAGTTGAAACATTTTATAAAACAGTTTCAAATCGTCTCGATTATGTAGATGATGCAGACCTAATTGCCAACGATGCAGTAGAGCAAATTTTATTAAACGGTGAAGCTAGAGCCTACGGATTAGAATTATTATTTAGAAAGACTGAAGGAAAATTAACGGGTTGGATAGCCTACACCTTGTCAAAAAGTGAACAACGCACCCCAGGAAGAACTACAGAAGAAATTGGAATCAACAACGGACAATGGTACAATTCTGCTTGGGATAAACCCCATGATATTTCTGTTACCGCACAATACGAGCTTAACAAAAAATGGTCATTTAGCGCAAATGGAATATATCAAACCGGGCGCCCAAGTACATTTCCCAACGGGCAATACGAATTTAACAACATTGTTGTGCCAGTGTACGAAGCAAGAAATAGCAGTAGACTCGCAGCTTTTCATCATATAGATATTGCTGCAACTTGGACTCCAAAACCCAACAACCCCAAACGTTGGAAGAGTGAGTGGGTATTTAGTGTTTACAATATTTACAATAGACGAAATGCTGCCTCCCTTTCCTTTAGAGAAAATACAGATATTGGTCAGAATGAAGCTGTACGCTTGTCTATTTTCGGTATTATCCCCGCAATTACTTATAACTTTAAATTTTGATGATGATGAAGAAGCTATTTATACTTATCGCAGTAGCAATTGTGAGTATTTCATGCGAAGATGTTGTTGAAATAGAGCTAAATGAAGACACTCCAAAAGTAGTTATAGATGCGAAACTAACTAGAGATTTAGCTACCAATGAATCACAGGTTTATGTGCGCATTACCACTACAGCACCATTTTTTGGAACAACAATACCAACAGTTTCTAATGCAATAGTTACAATTACAGATGCGTCTGGAACAAGTGAATTAACACACACCTCCAACGGGGTGTACACGGCAAATATTTCGGTAGAAGACAATGAGACTTATACCTTAGAGATTAATTACAATGGCCAAGTTTATACGGCATCTGAAGTTCTAAATACCGTACCTCCCTTAGAATTTGTAGAACAGCGCAATGATGGCGGCTTCTCTGGTGAAGACATAGAGCTAAAAGCATTCTTTACAGACCCAGCCGGTGTAGAAAATTACTACTTTTTTGAAGGCTTAAGTGAAGCTGGTAATGTTTACGACACTTTTTATGATGAATTCTTTGATGGCAATGAAATCTTTGGTTTCTACTTAGTTGAAGACATTGAACCCAACGACGAAGTAACCTTCTTTTTAAGCGGAGTAGATCAACAATTCTATAACTTTATGTTCACCTTACTTCAACAAAGCTCTGAAGATGGTGGCGGCCCATTTGAAACACAACCCGCTACAGT